>NZ_JAEQCE010000096.1:0-20431 GCF_020738665.1 Microcoleus sp. PH2017_08_TRC_O_A | reverse complement strand
TATTCCAACCTTAGCAGAACTTGCGAGTGAAAAAGCTACCCACAATTGAGCAACAATGGGTAGATTTGTCCAAGAATCAAGTTACAGTTTCTAGCCCCCAATTTTCTTCGGCAATTTCTTGAATCACGATATGCGTATGCTCTGGTTTCTTGCCCAGAATCCGCCCAAGTGAATCAGTCACTTCGGCTACGAGCTGAGCTTTCTGCTCCCTCGTGGCCCCTTTGGTAATCTGGATATTGACGTATGGCATAGTCATTGGTGCGACAGAATTTTTGGATTGTATCAACTAGGCAAAACCGCCATTTACCCCTAGATTTTGGCCAGTCACCCAACTCGCTGATTCACTGGCCAAAAACAGCACCACCCGAGAAATATCGACTGGCTCACCAATCCGGCCCAGTGCCGACATGGCGGCTAATCGCTGGATGGTTTCTTCGCTTTTCCCCTCTAAAAACAGATCGGTATTGGTCGGCCCGGGCGAAATCGAATTCACGGTGATGCCCCGCGCGCCGACCTCCTTGGCAAAGACCCGCGTTAACTGCTCAACGGCGGCTTTCGTGGCGGAATAAACGCCATAGGTTGGTAGCATTAGGCGAGTCACGGACGAAGAAAAATTGATCGCGCGACCATTCGCTTCTAGCCGCGTGGCGGCCTCTTTTAGACCGAGAAAAACGCCTTTGACATTGATTTGAAAAATCCGATCGAAATCTTCCTCCGTCGTATCTTTCACTAATTTGTAGATATTGATGCCCGCGTTGTTAACTAAAATATCAACCTTGCCATACTGGGTAATCGCCGCATCAAACAGAGCCGTCATATCGCTCGGTGAGGCGACATTGGCACGCACAGCGATCGCCTGCCCTCCAGCGCTTGTAATCTGATCCACCACCGCTTTAGCAGCCGCTTCACTCCCTGAGTAGTTAACAATCAGGCTGCACCCAGCTTTGGCCAAATCCTGGGCAATGATGCTGCCAATACCCCGCGAAGAGCCGGTCACGATCGCGACTTTACCTGATAAATTGTTCATCGACTTTAACCTCCCTAAATAACATGGGAACTAATCCGACTTATCATAGATCAACCAACTATTGACCAATTTAGTTTGTATCAGTTTCTACTGTTCTTGATAATTCCAGAGCAGACCGCCATCGACAAAGAGCGTCGTGCCGGTGACATAATCAGCATCAGCAGAAGCCAAAAAAGCCACCATGGCGGCCACATCTGCCGGTTGCCCCAAGCGCTTTAGGGGAATATTTTGCAGCAGGGCGTTGAGTTTGGTGGGATCATTCAGGAGTTTGGTGTTGATCGGCGTTTCGATCGCCCCCGGCGCCACATTATTAATCGTGATCCCCAACGGCGCTAACTCTACGGATAGATTGCGGGTGAGCATTTTTAAGGCTCCTTTGCTAGCACAGTACGCGGCAAAATGCGGAAACGGCAACTCTTCATGCACCGAGCTAATGTTGATTACTTTACCGGGATGCGACACGGCCATGCAATGCTGCACAAAAGCTTGAATGGCAAAAAATATCCCCTTCAGATTCACATTCATCACCGCATCGTAATCAGCTTCGGTGACATTCCAGAAATCGGCATTTTTCTCAATGCCCGCATTATTGACCAAGATATCAAGCTGCCCAAAGTGGTCAACGCTTTCTGACACCAGGCGCTGGACATCGGCGAGGTTGCCCGTATCGCCTTGCAGCGTGAATCCATCCACCATGTGACATTTGCCCCCAGCGGCTTTTACCTGGGCCAGCGTGGCCTCCGCACCTTCCGGGTGGGAGCGGTAGTTAATCACGACGCTAGCGCCCTCCTGGGCTAAGCAAATGGCGATCGCCTGTCCAATGCCTTGACTACTGCCTGTCACTAGCGCTACTTTTCCTTCCAGTTTCATGGTTTTAGTCCTCAAGGATAGATAGGGGTTGACTGAAATAAAACGGAAATAATCGATCTTGTGATCGAGCTTGGGCAATCAAACCAGCTCTAGTTCGGATTAAATTTTTGAGTGATTAAGGACAAGGGGATTGGGTCATGCTTAAATCTTGTAAACGCTTTATAAGCGGCCCATGTGACCACTTTGATAGGCGACAATGGCTCTTTGGATCTCCTCATCTGTGTTCATCACAAAGGGACCTTGAGAAACAACTGGCTCGTTCAGGGGTTCGCCTGCTCCGAGGAGGTAATGCAAGCCAAGCTCATTGGCTTGTACGATCGCAGTTTCGCTTCCTTGTTCAAGCAGTGCGACATCCAGGGCTTCTAAGTGCGATCGCCCTGCCCCAAACTCGCCGCTCCCCTGAATCACATGCACAAAGGCATGGTGGGAAGGCAGCAGGGTATGGATAATTTTTCCCAGCGGTGGCAGCGTTACATCCAACAATGTCACGGGAGTCAAAGGCTGGAGGGGAGATTCCAACCCAAAGGCAGAGCCAACCACCACTCGCGCTTTACCGCCTGTGGGATTGACATATTCCGGCACCAAGGCTGAGTCTAAATGCAGCGCAACAGGCTGGCTCCACTTGTGCTTCGCCGCTAAATTGACGAAGATTTGTGCCCCATGACAGAGTGTGCCTGGCGGACTGGGAATTTCTTCGTGCATTAGTCCGCTACCTGCTTGAGTCCAGTGTAAATCGCCGGGATGAATGAGGGCGCGATCGCCTAAACTATCCCGATTTTGAAACGATCCTGCTGAATCCTCAAACATGTAAGTAACAGCAGAGAATCCGGCATGGGGATGGGGCGGGAAGATCGGTGCCCGCATATAAAAATGATCCAACTGGATAAACGGATCGATACTATCCCCCAGATTGTGCCGCCCCAGACTGTAAGCGCGGAATTCTGGGCGATCGCTCATTACCTCCGCTCGGATAATTTGAATGACGCGACGTTGTTCTACTTGTACCTGCATCCGCTGGGTCTCCTGCTCAATTACATTAGTTTGGCGAGTATTTCTTCATACATGATGGTTTGAATCGTCTGTCCGGTACCTTCCGACCACGAATTAGCCAATTCTGCCATCACTTGATTCGTTGAAGTCAGGGTGACACCATGCTTTTCCATTCTTCTCAGGGCAGTTTCATCCGCGATCGACGTGGGGGAACCCCCGGCATCCACTACCACCTGCACTTCAAAGCCGTCTTCGACTGCACTGATGGCAGGAAAGACGATGCAAACGTCATTGGTTAAACCCGCCATAATCAATTTTTTTCTGCCTGTTGCCAGGACTGCATTTCTGTAATCGTCGTACTCCCAGCAGTCCACCACGCCCGGACGTTTTACTCGTTTCTCGTAGGCAACTGGCGCGATTTTCTGTAAATCGTCGAGCAGTAATCCTTGAAAATTAGCTTCCATGCTGCTGGTCAACACAAGCGGCATTTCAGTTTCTACTGCCGTGCGAGCCAAGGCGCGGGTATTTTGCACGATATCCTCACGGGGTAAGTTAAGCGCGAGTTTGATAGTACCTTGCTGATGGTCGATCAACAACATCACTGCATTTTCGATCGTAAATTTGTTTTTCATTGTTGCTCTCTACGGGTTAATACCAGACTTCAACAGGATGGAACTAGAGTTTCGTGTGGGCACCGTCGCAGAAAGGCGCATTACCTGAATGTTTGCAAAGGCAAAGAGCAACCTGCTTAGGTTCAGCGAGTTCAAAGGTGACAGGTGTAAAGGTTGTACCTTTGTGCCCGCCATCGCAGAAGGGCTGATTGGCTGACAAACCGCAACTACACCAGTGGTAATTGCCAGCTTCTAGGGATATGACCATCGGCTTTTTATCGAAAACCGTAGGTTCTGTCGAGATCGATTCAGACATGGATATTTCTCCTAAATAATTTCTAAGCAAACATTGCTAAAATTTCCGGTGAAGGAGAAATGTTACCCTTTGCCAATAGGTCCCGATCTCTCAATGCGGCAGCGACACGAGCAACATTTGCGCCATGATGCCAAGCGGCTTGCATCATTTCTTCGGTAATGCCAACGGGTTCCATTTGCGAGCCGCCAGAACGACCATGCGGCCCCCAATGCATTCCTGCCACTTGGAAGCCTGGTGTTGTTTTGGGTAGTGTCACGAGAATCATTCCTGCCGCCGCAAAAGCACCTAACAATCCCAACTGAGCTAATTCGGAACCTGCGCCACAATCGCCGTAGCCACCGCCGACGGTAAAGACACCGCCAACTTTACCTACCATTTCGTCCGTTAACCACAGTTTCTCGCAGACCTCCTCAATGAACTTCTTGACTCGTGCATCAGCAGTCCGATGACGGACGGGAGAACCCATGACGATCGCATCGGCGACGCGCACATCATCGGCTGTCGCTTCAGATGCTTCTTTGCAGATAACTTCTGTGCCTTCAACAGAACGCGCTCCATTCGTAATAGCTTCAGCCATTCGCTTGGTGTTACCAAAGCTTGAGGTATACACGATTAAAACTTTTGTCATTCTTTTTCCCTTTGTATTGATGAGACTGGCGATCTCTCTAGCAATCCTCGATCCCAATGGGCTAAATTTGCTGCCGCCTCATAGGTGCTTTGCAGAAACATCATTAGCGTTGCTTCTGGATCGGCTGCCTGCCGGACAACTTCATAGCGCATTACCCGCAACCACCGTTAAGTTTTTATGGGAGACAGAAAAGCGGGATGGATCGCGAGTAATTGCCGTCAATGTATGTCCTCGCTGCAAGGCTTCATTGAGAATTCGACTGCCGATCGTACCAGTTGGGCCAAACATGATGAGTTTCATACAATCTCTCCGGTTAATTCAGGTCGTTAAATCGTTTGACGCAATCTTTCCGTTAGTTTTATTCTCTATAGTCCCTCCAGTATTCTTAACATTTCATGGATTGATATATTAGGGGCAATCTTGATTACCAAGACAGCAATATCGGTCCACCAAACCTTCTCATTTCAGCAAAGAACTTACCTTGTGCGCCATCCTCTGGAAGACTTGCTAGATACACAGCCGTTTCGGCTCCTCGATCGGCTGTAAACGGTGCATTCGAGCCACCCATATCTGTTACTTATCCCTCTTGTCGGCTAGGGACACCAACAGATGAATCTGTGGGTAGAGGTCTAGCTGGAGCAATATAGGGAAATTCAGTCCTTAGATCGATCGGCGGCGGGACTTTATTCTGAAGTAAAGTATTGAAGAACAGCGTGTAAACGACTGTGCCAAAATCATCTTGTAACCTCCGCCCATTGATGCCGGCAAACCCAAAACTGGCTGGAAGCAGTGGGTTAAAAGGAAGAACATCGGGAAATGACCAGTTTGCTACCATCTGTCCGTAATTTGCAGGTCGATCGGTGCTCTGTGCTACGTGACAAATTTGAGTGACTAAGCTGATTACAGGCTGAGCAAAGTTGTCATAGTCTGTGTCTGGGTCGGTCGAATTGTAGCGTAATGATCCTTCAGGGTTATCATTGAATGTTGCCGCGAAATTGGGCTTGCCACAGCGATTCACCTGCGTCCAATGTCCGTGATCGTTGGCTGCAACCGTTGCATAAAAACTAAATGGTGTATTTGAGATGCGATCGAGGGGCAGTTCAGCAACGATCGCTAGAACATTAGTTGCTCCCGTTGTACTGGCTCCAGTGCTGAAACTTTCGGCATCCCAGACATTATTTTGGATGGCATTATCGAGACAAACACGGGCAGCAACCGCATCCAGGAAGAAAGGATCGCCTGCCAACCCTGTCCAGATCCGTCCTAGATTGGCAATAGGCGCAACCTCATTCACAGTCCCCTGCCCTAACTCTTGCCCTGTAGCGTGATGATCGCGGGCTGCTTCGCCGCTGAGGTAAGTGAGAGACCAAGATTGGGGGTTAGCATCTCCCTGAAAAACAAATCTGAAAACAACGTCAGATTTTGCATCGCCATCGGTATCAAACCGAAATTCGTAGGCTGTTTCAGGTCTAAAAGTATCCCATTGGGGTTGACCTGTAAACGGTGAAGGCAACCCAGCTAAAGGGCTAATAGTCATCACCGCGACAATCTTCTGGGGATCGTCGGCATTGAACAAATAAATGTCGCAGATGTTGATCCGGCTGTCTTGCCGAGATTCTGGCGAATCAAAATGGTGACTCATGCAATTTTTGGGGTGATGAGGACAAATGATTATTGAGCGAAAAGCTCTGCGGTACCTGTGTAGGGAAGTAACGGAATAACTTCAAATTGCATGACACCTGCTTGCGCCATCGGTAACTGAGCAATCATCGCGTTGATTTCTTCAACGTTATTTGCCTCGCATAACAATACAGCACCACTCTTATCAGCAATGTAGTGAATCGAGCGTAGACGATCGCTGGCATAAAGTTCCCAAACTTTTGCCGCCTCTGGCTTGACAACGGGTAAAACCTGTTCAATTTTGGTTTCAGCTTTAACACGTCCGACGATCAAAAATTGCACTGATTCACCTCATTGATAGACATATTCAACTTGCCAAGTTTCAGGAGTCTGCTGGTGCAATTGCCAATACACCTGGGCGATCGCATCGGGGTCAAATTTCGTGTCTGGGGCGATGGTTCCACAAATTGTCACAGTCGCCAGATGAATTCCGTCTGCTTTCAATTCTTCTGCTAAACCCAAAGCAAGATACCGGATTGCCGCCTTACCAATACCGAGCGAAATTAATTGAGGACTAGGATAGAGTGCCAAGCCGCCGCCCGTTAATAGAATCGTGCCGCTTTTTTGTTGCTGCATCCCAGGCAATACCTGTTGAATCGCGCTGATGGCTCCGGCAGCATTAACCTTGAAGTCTTGCACTAAATCTTTAGTAGTCAGACTCATCACAGAATCTAGTTTGAGCAGAGCTGCATTGTAGATCAAAACATCAGGATGACCGATCTGCTGCTGAACCTCGGTAAAGGCCGCTGAGATTGAGGCAGAATCAGCCGCATCAACCTCAAATCCAGTTGACACAATTCCGGCATCACTTAAGATTTTGGTGTATTCAGTCAACGCCTCTGGACGACGGGCTAAGAGTGCCATTTGATATCCTTCTAGTCCAAACCGCCGAGCAAGAGCCAAGCCAAGCCCTGGCCCCACACCCACCAAAGCACAAATTTTGTTCATCGGCTCACCTCATTCCACAAGGAGACATTGATCGTGACATTTAGAGCATGAAAATCCACCTGAATATTTTCGTGCTGTGCTAACTGGCGAGCGATCGCATAGCCTAGCCCTTTGTGACTGCCAGTAATGATTGCTACTTTCTGCATGATGGTCATCAACAACTCCCGATCAAATTTTGAATACGATTCGCCGTACCAACCCTTAAACTATTTGGTGAGTATGGGCAAACTGCTTTGGTTTGTTAAGCTTAATATTGAAGCTATCTTCTGAAAGATTTCTGAATTCAACCGCTCGATTTCCTGAATTTATCCTAAAAGTATCCTCAGTTAAATTTCAGCAATTTCTCAGAATCCGATTGCAGCCAGCAAATTGGGATACAACCCACTGTACAGAGAATCTTTCCAATCGTTACTACACCAAGAGATGATGTTTTTGCTATCCAATCGGTAGTTTTTTACCTACCCATTTAGGTAGTTTTCTATGTTTTGCAAAATTATCGATCGAATTTTTTAAGATAACTACATAGTGAAAATCGTTGCACAAAGTTGGATTATGACCTCAATCCAGCGAAATTTGTGCAATCTGAAATTGACTGTTCGATCGACTCCATCAATACGGGCACTTCAGCGGAATATCGGCACGATCGGGATACACCAGCCAAGCTGAGGTGTTAAAATCTGTTCGTCAGTTTGCGATCGGAAATTATGCTGGTACACTATCTGCACGGCAAGTGCGATCGAGGTTGAAACCATGTCCGAGCATCAAAAATCGCCTTCCTCACCAAAATTATCTGCCGTGCTTGAAGCAGATTATCAAATACTACATAGGCGAAATCGGCTCTTGGAAGCCTCGGCCAACGCAACCAGTGTTTTACTGACGGTGGAGAACTTTGATGAAGCGATCGATACTGCCCTGCAAATCATTGTCGAAGGTGCAGGATGCGATCGCATTAATGTGCTAGAAGGTAACTTCGATCCTTTATCCGATCGCTCATCAAGCGTGCCAACCTACCATACCGCGATCTATGAGTGGACTAGACCTGGCATTATGCGACAGATGGATAGCCTGGAAACTGGGCGCATCCCTTCAGCCGGAATCGAAGCATTTCTGGAACGATATTATCTTCATGGGGATGGTTTTGGCGGACTCTTAGCAGATTGGGTCGAACCTTTACGTAGTTTCTATGCCGCCGTTCGAGTCCAGTCTAGTTATTCTGTGCCGATTCGGGTCAAGGGTCAGTGGTGGGGCGTGTTGTGCTTGAATTATTGTCGAGCAGCGATTGAGATCGGTGCGGCAGAAGTCGCCGTTTTGCGATCGATCGCTGATTGTATTGGTAGTGCGATCCAGCGCGATCGCACGCAAAAAATCATCCTCCAAGCGGAACAGGTGCGCGTTGCCGAATTGGCTAAAGCAAATCATTTGCTCAAGCAAACCGTGGATTTGTTGGCAACAGAACCCGACCTCAATCGCTTTTTGGACTATGTGCTCAAAGCCTTTTCCGAACAGTTTGATGCCCCACTGATCCAGTATTGGGAGAGTCCAGAACCGGGCGATATTGCCTATCTTAGGCTTGCTTGCCGTAACGGACAAATTCTCACAGCAGCCGATTTGCCCAATGATTGTCTGGTGACAGGTGTCCCAATCCTACCGGAACTAGCTGGGTACGGAAATTTCCAAACTCGTCAGCGTTACTATGTCATCGAAGATATCCCTACCGATCCGATCGAACTAGCGCTCTTCTCACCGCTGAATTTTGATTTGGAAACCTGGTGTACGGAGCATGGCATCAGGAAAATGATTAACATCGCGCTGATGTGGTCTGAAAAGGCTACGAGTTCGCTGATACTTTATTTTCCCAGCGATCGCCATTTGAGCGATCGACAAATCGAGCTAATGTGTGCGCTAGCACAGCAGGTGACTCTGGCCATTCAACTGACACAATTGGCAGAAATTAAACAATCAGAAGCGATCGCGCGCGCGCAGGAACAAGCTGCACACGAAAGCGTTACCGAATTGGTCAAGGCAAACACAGCTCTTAAACAATCTCTTGATACCCTCGCCACCGATCCGGATCTCGATCGCTTTATTGGATATACCCTCAAACTCATTGCCGAGCAATTAGATGCCCCACGCATTGAATATTGGGTGCATTCCGATCGAGAAGATCGGGCTTATTCCTATTTAACCTACTGCCAAGGGCAAACTCTCAAATCGAGCGACCCATCTGCACAAGTCGGGTTAGATGTGACACCATTTCTCGACATTCCCCTCAAAGTCGGCAACACGAACATCGGCACTTTGACCATCTACTTATCCAGTTATCACACCTTTGCTGGGCAAACTATCGAACTGGCTCATGCCCTAGCCCAACAGCTCACCTTTGCCATTGAACTGACCCGTTTTGCCGAAGAAGCCCAACAAGCGGCATTGCTGCAAGAACGCACTCGGATGGCGCGGGAAATTCACGATACTCTCGCCCAAGCTTTTGGCGGAATTTCGATGCAGTTACAGGCGTTCGACTACTTTGCCGCGACTCAACCAGAAAAAGCGCAGACTCATTTGCTGACGGCTCAAGCTCTAGCGCGAGATGGCTTGGCTGAAGCCCGCCGATCGGTTTGGACGCTATATTTGGAAACATCCGAATACGAAGATCCCGCTCGGACGATCGCCAAATTTATCGAACAAACGATGTCCAGACAATCGGTGCCCATCGATCTGGCGATCGATGGCAGCCCCCGCCGTCTCCATCCCGATTTGGGACTTAATTTGCTTCGTATTGCCCAAGAATCGATCGCCAATGCTCTGCGCCATGCCCAACCCCAAACCATCCAAATCCGCCTCAGCTACAGTCTCCAAAATCTGCAAATGACTATTCGCGATGATGGCTGTGGCTTTGAGGCGCAATCTCCCTCGCCGGGATTTGGCTTGATGGGGATGCAGCAACGGGCAGCCAGGATTGGAGCCACCTGGCACCTAGTTAGCCAGATCGATCGAGGTACCAGCATTACTGTCACTCTCGCCCATCCAGAAACCCCCTAAAATTATCGCGATCGAATATGCCTGAATCTCCCAAAACCATCCGACTGCTGGTTGCCGACGACCACCCGATCGTCCGTCAAGGCTTAGTCGCGATTTTAAATGACCAGCCCGATATGAATGTCGTTGCCGAAGTCAATAATGGACAACAGGCGATCGAACAGTTTCGCATTCACCAGCCCGATGTTGCTATTCTGGATTTGAAGATGCCAGAAATCGGCGGCGTAGAGGCGATCGACACCATCCGAGCTGAATTTTCCACTGCCGCCATTATCATGTTCTCGATCTATGAGACGGATGAGGATATCTATCGAGGGCTGCGGGCTGGAGCCAAAGCTTACCTACTCAAAGATACGCCCTGCCAGGAAATTTTAGAAGTGATTCGGACTGTCAGCGGGGGACAACGCTACATCCCAGCAGAAATTGGCACTAAGTTGGCGGCACGGATGGAGCGAGCGGATCTGAGCGATCGAGAAAATCAGGTGTTGGCGTTAATGGCTCAAGGTAAAAAAAATAAAGATATTGCTGGCGAACTAAACATTTCTGAAAATACTGTCAAGTTTCATGTTACCAATGTCACGCTCAAACTCGGTGCTAGCGATCGTACTCGCGCTGTAGTCAATGCTCTTCAGCAAGGCATTATTAAGTTGTAGTTGCGATCGAAAAGCGAATCGAATACGCGATCGAATTTGGTTGGATCGCCGCAACCCACTTCCCTCTCACGGTCTATAGAACCTATTTGAGATCTCTCGAACTATGGGCGATCTCCAACTCTCATCGGTTATGGAAACACAAAGCGAAAGTAACTGAATATTTATCTGTCTAATGGCTTGCGCTTCACCGGACGGCAATAATGTTTGCATCATAACTGATAGCGTATGTCTCCGTTCCGTGTCCAAGCGCTTGTTAGCTTCTTTTGTCATGAGGGCCGAGGAAACGTTCACCATTAAAGTGAACTAGATGGTCTGGGTTATCGGCAATCCACACTTCAGTTTCCCATGCAATATCAGCCGCATTCTTGCGAAATTCAGCACGGTCTGGAAACGCTGTCACATAAACAAGACCAACCTTACAATCTTTGAAGGCTTCTTCAAGTTCAACCCAACGCTTTGGGGATATAGGGCCATGACTGGTAACTGCTTCAATCAAAAACAGCCATTCTCGGTCTTCGTCATACACTACAATATCTGGCAATTTGTCATGTGACATTGGGGGGACACCCAATGATTCCAGGTATTCGGCTTCTAAGAACATCAGCTTTCCGCCTTCTTTTCGACTGCTAGCGGTATCACCAATGTATAACAATCGACCGCCAGCACCGATGAAGCGCGAACAGAATTCGTGAACAATGTCGGCGTGAAGCTGATTATGCTTACCAGGTGACAGTGTGATGGTTTCACCGCTTGGTAAGCTAATTGGAATTTTGTGCAGATCGAGAGCGCGTTCATATTGTGCCTTCAATTCAGGCACCGCATCCTTGTAATCTTGAACTTTCCCCAACCAGCCGCCGTGTGGGTATTCCGCCAGAATCTCCAACATTGACTGATTCAATGAATAGTTATTGTCTTTGCTGTTGGTTGCTCGCGTGGGGTCATCTCGGTTTCGATCGACAATACGGGCTTGCTCGAATTGATGAAGTGTTTGTCTTCTGATGGTTTCGCGACTGTTCGGCTTATAGTCCATTCCATATTCATTACGGATGAATTCCATGATGTTCACGGTTGGCAAAAGCGGTGCTGTTGATGAACTCCAGTCATCTAAAGGTTTTATATTAGCCAGTGCCAAAAAGACCCATGCCGATCGATCGTTACACTGTGCTTTGGGCAGCCCCAAGGCAGTCAATAATGCTTTTGCTTCATTTAGTTTTTCTTGTTGTTGTGCCGTAAATTCCAAATTTCCCCCCTTATATTGAAGCTACTACACCAAGAACTCGATTCACGATCGAATCAATTTTAGCCGTTTCAAAAAGTTTAAGCTTGTGTACTTGATCACCAATTTTCTTCACTTGGTCACGAGATGGAAATTTCATTACCCTGATTTCAGTAGCATTAACTTGTGTATTCCCCGAAATGCACCTGAAATAATTATCCATGAATGATGAATTAAAGATAGTCGCAAGACCATAGGCTTCAATATTGGATAATTCACCACCTAATACACCGATATAATTAGTCTTGTTACCAAAGCCAATCAATTCACAATCGTGCATATTGGCAAGGTGAACGCTAGCAACTAAGCGCCGTTTTTCGTCTTTGGATGAAAAACGTTTTAGCAACACATAAGTACCATTTTTCATCGTATGTTTGTCATGCTCTTCATTAAGCCTGAAGGCTACATCTTTCTTGTGATTACCTATCCAAGTTGCAGTTAATGGTGTCACATTATGTGGACGGTAAAGCGGAACTGTATTTTCAGCACTCGTGTCTTCAGTGATGTATTGGCGGGCACGATGTTCGACCACACGACCAGTCGAAATAAAATATCCAGCACCTTCAAAAGTGGTTTTTAAAGTTTCAGCTTGCTTCAAAATACTAGCCGCAGAAGCTGATTCAGGAATTCTAATTAGTCTTTGATCGTTTGAAGGATCGACAATTAAATGAACCGGATATTGTTTTTCCTCAGCATTGTTGATGCTGGCATCGCAGTCACTCGATCTAACTGTTATGGTGTCGGCATTACTGCCTTTAACGAAGTAGCAAATAATGTTTTCTTGAAGCACTGTTGAGTCATCATTGTTAAACACCTTGTCTCGGTGTTTGAAAATATGAATTAATCTCAGTGCTGATTCAGTTAGCAAGTATTCACGAAAACCCTTGAAATATAGTCCATTTGTGAAGCTGCGAGGTGTTATCGTTACCATTTGACCGCCAGCCTTCATGCAAGCCATTACAACTGCCATGAACGAAGCATATATATTCGGATCGCCGTGATACAAATCGGCTACCGCTCTGGCATAAGGTGAATCTTTCGCACTATATTTAAAGTATGGCGGGTTGATTACTGATATATCAAAGGGCTGAAAAGTTTTTTCTTTATCTGGTCTAGCAATTATAAAGTCTTCACAGCAAATTTCGTAAGTAAATGTTCCTAGTTGTTCGCAAAACAAACACTGAACGATATTCAGCGTCTGTTTAAGGCTGGCAACTGCCTCGGAATCTAGTTCATATAGTACAGCATGAACGGCCTTACAACCCATACTCAAGCAATAGAAAGCAGTAGATGCGGCTAATATACCAGTTCCTGCGCCAGCATCAAGTATGCGAATAGTCTTACTTTTGGGCTTGACAATCAGAGATGCCATGTAATCGGACACGACGAATCCTGTGAAGAACTGCCCTAATATCTTCCTGCTTTCTAATGATTTAGATCTGAGAAATGCACTTTGAAGGCTAATAATATCGTCTTTTGGATCAATAAGTGCTTGCCGATTCAACTATTTTCACCCTTGCCTATAAGTTTTATAAGCATTATCTCTTATTTGACTCAATTTATTTAGGATCTTGTGTAGCTAACTAGTTATTAGACGGAAACTTTCCCTATAATACACCAAAATAGAGTGATAGACGGAAAAATTTCCGCCCAAAGCCTAATGTCCTGCTATGACTTTCCGTATGTCATCCTAGATCGGCGTGATATACAGAAACTTTCCAGATATCACCCCAAATCGGGATATTAAACGGCTCTCCTGGGTATTCGGTAAGTGAAGCCTATATGACTCCTGACGACTCCTGGCATGAGTTTCAATACTTGTACCGGGGAAATTTTGTAGATTGAGATACAATTTGCACCATAAAGCCAGGAGCCCTTTTGCTTCCAGTAAGCGTAATGCTCGATTGGATAGGCATAAACGGCTTTCTCGGCACCACCATGAACGGTCAAATCTGCCTGCTTGTCGCCATCTAAATTGAGCGATCGCATCATCACTCGTCCTGCCACTGGCTGCTTGAAAATACCAGTCGTGACCTGTTTTCGCTTCCAGGTGACTTCGCGTGGCAATCCAACACAAACGGAAATTAGTTTCATCAGGGAACCCCTTCGATGATTACTTCCTGAAACTCTAACGCAGTTTTCTGATTTTGGCATACGCTTTTTGAAATTGAGAAACCCACCTATTTAGGTAGGCAAAAAACCAACAATAGTGGAGTAAGAAAATCATCATCTAGTGTAGTAATGATTGGAAAGATGCTCTGTAAAGTGGAAGTTATCCCAATCTGCTGCAATAGCAATTGCGACTCTTATCTCATGGCTTTATCCCCCAACCCCGATCGATTAACACCGCCAGTGAGTAGCCGAGATCGTTGTCAAGGCAGCACCACCGCCAAAGTAACGCTGGTACAGTATGGCGACTATCAATGTCCGATCTGTCAATCAGCGCATGGCATCATCCCCTCGATTCAAGCACAGATGGGCGATCGCCTGCGGTTTGTATTTCGGCATTTTCCGCAGTCGCAGATTCATCCCGAAGCTTACCATGCGGCTGAAGCTACCGAAGCTGCTGCCGCACAAAATAAGTTTTGGGAAATGCACGCTTGCTTATTCGAGCATCCATCTCAACTTGCTGATAGTAATCTAGTCGAATATGCGATCGCGCTCGATCTGGATGTCGATCAGTTTTTACAAGAAATGTCTACCGATCGACATGTGGCACGGGTACAAGCGGATCTTGATAGTGGTATCGACAGCGGTGTGATCTCAACACCCACATTTTTTATCAACGGGGTGAAATACAATGGCGATCGCAGTTTAGAGACACTGCGAGATGCTGTTTTGCAAGCCGATCGTCAATGAGGAGAAATTAGATTAATCGATCTGGTTCACATCCAGGTAACGATTGTGATTAGTCATTATTATCCATCGCAAAAGTGCGTCGCTTGTCGAATCTTTGTGTTCTTCGCTAAAATTGTTCTTAGCATGGAATATGCTATATTAAACCTGTTTACCTTGACAGATTAGGCTCTCTAACATTAGGAAAGCTTTCAAAATTGCGCCGTACCCAATCCATCCCAACTTCATTATTTAGTTTAATTTTCTGAGGCGTATCAGGATAAATTTTTCCTAAAATATCCGCATCTTGATCCACAACAACCTTGCCAAAATTGAGATACGTTCCCCCCAACAGCTTAAATATAGGATGCTTTGCTTGACCAAATAGCAAAATATAAGTCCGCGTCCGATTCTCGGCTTCTGGTACGAATATATGACACTGGGCAGCTTTGCCGAATGGCATTTCTCCATGAAAAATTACTAAGCATGGGAAATGATTTTCTAAATGAGCTTTAAAGGTGCTCGGCAGTAGCAATAAATCTGGCTTTCTGAGCTTTTCTGCCAAACTGTAAGGCGCGGTAGGCATATCGTAAAACGCATGGGATTTATGTCCTTCATCGATGAATTGATGAAATTCGACATCGGTAATCCTAAACAAGTCTCGGTGAGTGCCGTTTTGGTGATTGTAGTCGTGCATATTCAGCAGCATCGTCAGCAAATCTGTCTCGATACTGCGATCGGCAGTATGCCCGATAAAGTAGTAAGTTTCGGCGATTTCCTGGAGCACATTGGGAATTGGAACTTGTGGCTCGTATCCGCCATAAGACCAAATGAAGTCACCTTGAATAATCAAATCTAACGGTTTTAGTAAGGGCAATGTTTTCTGCTTCGATCCGGGCAATACAGTGCAGCCGCCCGCATCAAATTTCAGGGCATGGAAGGGGCAGACGACACCGCTTGTGCGATCGCCCTCAGCTTCGCACCATCCTTCCGACAGCATTGCTCCCATATGCGGGCAAGCGTTGGGCAAGGCATTGATGCTTCCATCAGGATCTTTCCACATTACATAATCGCTGCCATACAAGGAAATTTTGCGAGGCTGGTTCGGTGTCAGCATCGACTTATGTGCCAACAACCAAGGCGCACCGGGAAGCATAGACTGCATGGTGTTCTCCTTTAGACCTAAAATTGTGAGAGATTTGTCGCTTTTCTAGAATATGACAAAAGATTCGCATTCGTCAAGCAGTTTGCGCCGTCAACCGAAACAGCAGCGTGGTAAAGAAAGAGTCGAAAAAATCTTGGATGCAGCAGCAGCAGTGTTTGATGAGGTGGGCTATTCCGAGGCGACGACTCATCTAATTGCAGCAAAAGCAGGGACAGCCATTGGTTCTCTGTATCAGTTTTTTCCTGATAAAGCTGCCATTTTTAATGCAATGGAACTGCGTCATGCCGATCGCGTTAAGGCGATGTGGGCCCAGACGAACACACCAGAAATCGTTCAGTTACCGCTGCGTGAAATGATTCACACCCTCGTGACTGCTGTTGCAGAGATGTTTGAACAGCCTGTATCGCGGGTGGTATTCGTGCAGTTTTATATAGCGCCGGAGATTTTCCAGTCGATCGATGAAAGTATGACTCAGGAGGCGATCGACTTTATGGCGAGTCTTTTGCAGCAGAGAAATCCCAGCTTGCCGGAGGTGCAATGCAGCCTGTTCGCGGAGGTTTGCGTTCACAGCAGCAATGCCGTCATTCTCTCGGCACTTCGCAACCCGGATTTACAGCATCGCCAACAACTGGTACAGCAGATTGAGGATTTGTTGGTGTCGTATTTAGAGCCATATGTCGGGGAAAGTCGGTTGAGCCATGTAATGAAAGTAATGAAATGTCCTCATTGTCGATCGCAGCAATTGTCCAAAAATGGGTATCGACGGGGGAAGCAGTGCTATCGCTGTAAGGAATGTGGCAAACAGTTTGTCGAGAATTCAGTGCGTTGAATCGGACACAATCTGAGTTGTAGTTTTCCATACTCGATCGCAATATCCAACACTTCAAAATTACATGATTTGTCGATCGCCCTTCAATTTGGTACGAGTGCTATCATAGACGGGAACTTGAGACCCAAATGGAATTTATATGTATAATCCAACTGCTTTTCAAGAAGACAATATTGATAAACTCGTTGCTTTCATGAGAGCAAATAGTTTTGCAACATTGGTATCGAGCGCAGACGGTGTACCTTGTGCTTCACATATTCCTCTCGTCATTACAATAGAAGAGGATGTCGTAAAATTGAGCGGTCATCTTGCGAAGCAAAATCCTCAATGGCAAGCATTTGGATCTACTGAGTCATTGGCTATTTTTACCGGGGCGCACGCTTACATTTCCCCTGCACAGTATGAAAAACATGAGAGCGTGCCAACATGGAACTATATTGCTGTTCATGCCTATGGTGTTCCCAAAATTATCATGCTCAATGACTCACCAAAAGCAATGAACACGATGATAAATCAGATGATCGACACCTACGATGTTGACTATCAATCGCATTGGGACGGTTTATCCAATCAATTCCGTGAAGGGATGATGGATGGTATTGTAGGATTTGAGATGGCTATAACTCGACTGGAAGGAAAGTATAAGCTCAGTCAAAACCGCAGCCAAGCCGATCAAAAAAATGTGTCTGACACATTGCTACAGAGTTCAGATCCTGCCGCTCGTGCTGTGGGTGTCGAGATGAAACAGAATCTGGAAGCAAATTAAACAGTCGATCGGATCAAGGGAAAATCAAACATTTAGCTTTAAGTAATTTTGATGATATTTTAGATCGATGTACTGTGGGGTTAAATCGTTGATATTAGGCTGAGAGTAAGAGTGTTTTATTTGATACTTTATGCTACGGAAGTCGATCGGCTAAACACGATTTTCGAGAAATCCAGGGATTGATATCAGTCGATCTGGCACTGCGGCGATGAATACCAGTGGTGAGTGGGTTGCGAAAATTAATCGATATGATGAGGCAGAAAGACACAAAAGGTATATCATAACCTTAAATCAGATCATTTCTTCCCAGATATGTTCTACTGCTCGAATCCAAGGTGCTCTCATCCTTTCAATCCCGACAAATCTAAATTTTGTCAAAGTTGCGGCCAGCCCGACCTCACGCCTCTATTCAGAAACCGCTACCGCGTGATTCGACTGTTGGGGGAGGGGGGATTTGGCAGAACTTATGAAGCGGTAGATATCGATCGCATGGACGATCCCTGCGTCATCAAGCAGTTTATGCCCCAAGTTCAGGGAACATCAGCACTTGAAAAGGCTACAGAACTGTTTAAGCAAGAAGCGAAACGACTTTACGAACTCGGCGAACATCCCCAAATTCCTCGATTAATTGCTTATTTTGAACAAGACAAGCGACTTTATTTAGTACAAGAATTGATTGAGGGGCAAAATTTACTGGCTGAATTAACTCAGCAGGGAGTTTTTAGCGAAGAAAAAATTTGGCAGTTGCTGGCAGATATTTTGCCGATTCTGAAATTTGTGCACGATCGCAATGTCATTCACCGAGACATCAAACTTGAGAATATCATCCGCCGTCGCACCTCCCCCAATCCATCTCTAAATGCGGCAAATTTTAGCAATTCCGCTTTTCGGAGGGGAGCACGGCGAGAGTTAGTTTTAATTGATTTCGGCGTTTCAAAACAAGTGACTGGCTCGCTGATGAGCCAAGTAGGTACGACGGTAGGAACGCCCGGATATTCGCCGGTAGAACAAATGCGAGGTCAAGTTTTCCCCGGAAGCGATTTGTACAGTTTGGGGATAACTTGCCTGAGGCTGCTAACTCAATGTTTGCCAAAAATTGACGGTTCCGATGACCTTTACGATCCGATAAATGGCGGCTGGATTTGGAGAGAAAGGTTGCCCGCAGGTACAAAAATCAGCAGCGAGTTGGCAACAATTTTAGATAAATTAATTCAAGATTATCTCAAAAACAGATATCAATCTGCTGATGAAGTCATCAAAGCTTTAAATCTCTATTCTTTACCTCCCCAACCCCATTTTGGTAAGGGCGGACAACTTACGTTAAATTCTTCTCAGACCAAGGCAGCCCTACCTCCCCTCAATGCTTATCTAACCGAGGGAGGAAAGCTTGCTATCAATACCCCGATCAATCACAGCGCCCAAATCAACAGCAATATCTCTGTGAATTCAAGGGTAAAATCTAACACAAATCCGCCTCACAACCAGGGAACACCAAAGATTTCTGCTGTTAAAAGCAGTTTTGAATTTCAGGTGGTGACAGTAGACAATCGCGGGCAGCAAACTGATGTTAAAAGTGGCAAAACACATTTTTTTGAAGAACATCTCGGCCGCAATACAATCATGGAAATGGTATCTGTTCCTGGCGGTACTTTCCTGATGGGTACCCCAAAAGATCGGGGTGACAGTGACGAAAAACCGCAGCACTCAGTAACATTAGCACCTTTTTGTATTGGCAAATTTCCAGTCACTCAGGCACAGTGGGCAGCCGTTGCAGCGCTACCGGAAATTAAAATATATCTCAATCCCGATGCTGCCCGTTTTAAAGGTGTAAATCGACCGATAGAAAATATATCTTGGTATGAAGCGATGGAGTTTTGTGCTAGACTTTCTCGCAAAACTGGTAAGCATTATCGCTTGCCTAGCGAGGCCCAATGGGAATATGCTTGTCGGGGGGAAACTTCGGGGCCGTTTCACTTTGGGGAAACGATTACTAGCGAGTTAGCAAATTACAACGGAAATTCTAATTACGCTGATGCGCCGAAGGGAGTTTATCGCTTTCAAACTACAGATGTTGGTAGTTTTAAACCCAATGCTTTCGGATTGTATGATTTGCACGGAAATGTGTGGGAATGGTGCGCGGATGCTTGGCACAATAATTACAACGGTGCGCCTGTTGATGGCAGTGTTTGGGAGTCGGGCGGCGACTTTTCGCTGAGGTTGTTGCGGGGGGGTTCTTGGAACGATCATCCTCCGAATTGTCGCAGCGCGTGCCGCCTCAGATATCAGCCTGATTGTAAGGCTAGTATTGTGGGTTTTCGAGTGGTTGTTCCTGTGGTTTGATTTGTAGTCAGTTGTTAGTTGTTATATCAATTTTTTATGAGGCTGCTCCCGAATCTGATCCCCCCTAACCCCCCTTAATAAGCAGGGCGGTTTTATTATCGTCAGACAAATTAGGTACGTAGTTGCGCTTCAGCGCTCTTTATAATATTAGGAAAGAGCGCAAAGATCGCAACTACGTAGGGCTTGCTGAATAAGCCTAAAACCCTTACCTGAAAAGGCTTTGACTCGCGTTCGGCACTGACAATGTGTTAGACTATGAGCTAAAATTAGTCAAAAGCCATGCACAGCATCACTTTCCTTCATGTACCGAAAACTTGACTAGGGCCCCAAAAGAACCTTCCAACTTTGATCTACCCTTCGAGGGACAATTATCAGAGAATAATCGTTGGGTAATCATGGCAAAAATAATTCCATGGTCAGAATTTTTGTTGATGAATATGCCCAAAAATTCACCTGTTCAA
>NZ_JAEQCE010000095.1:0-51873 GCF_020738665.1 Microcoleus sp. PH2017_08_TRC_O_A | reverse complement strand
TATATAAGCAAAGAGCGCTGAAGCGCAACTACGTACCTAATTTTTCGTTTTTTATATATATAAGCAAAGAGCGCTGAAGCGCAACTACGTACCTAATTTGTCTGACGACAATAAATTTACCCTGCCATACTAATAATGACTACTGACTAATTATAACTTGCCCTTTTCCATTGCCCACTGCATCAAACCGGGGAATAAGCGATAGGCTTCTGATGCCAAGAAAGCAGGGCCGACTGTGACTTCTGCACGCTGATTCTTCACTGCATCCCAGATAGCTTTAGCAATATCTTCCGGCTGATTTGCCCAGTCAGATTTCAGCATTTCACTCATTTGTTGGCGGCGCAATTCGACTGCGGGCTCGTCTCGATCGCGAAATTGAGCTCTTTCCAAAAAATCGCTGTTGATCAAACCCGGATGTACGGCGCAAACGTGAATTCCTTGGGGCGCCAATTCCAATCGCAAAGTTTCTGTCAAACCCGTTACTGCATACTTACTGGCACAATATGCAGTCATTTGAGGTAAGGGCATTTTGCCACCAATGGAACCAACATTGACGATTGTACCGGTTTTGCGATCGAGAAAATGTGGCAAAAGTTCTTGAATTGTGTTAACGCAGCCCCAAAAATTGGTATTCATTAATTGCTGCCAATCTTCGGAGGTGGTTTGCTCGATCGCCCCTGCGAGACAAATTCCAGCATTATTCACCAAAACATCAATGTTTCCGCAGGTATCCAGGGCTTTTTGGACGATCGCCCGCACTTGTTGAATGTCACCAACATCCCCCGCAATCGCCATAGCCGAAGTGCCTTCACGCTGCACCTGAGCCGCTGCTGCTGCCAATCTTTCCGGCTCCCGAGCCACCATCACCACATCGTAACCCTGACGGGCAAATAACAGTGCCGTTGCCTTGCCACTTCCTTGAGAAGCGCCTGTAATCAAAACTGTAGGAGCCATAGATAGTTTTAAATTGGGAGTTTTCAGTGTTAACTGCGAGATTTATTGATTGTTACACATTTTTTTATTAAAAAGGTGGGGCCCGAGGATCTCGCCCCCAGCCCCTACCCTCGGCTGATTACCAGAAATAATTGGTTGAAAGCCTCTTCGTTTTAGGGAGAAATTAACAGAAGACGATTCATTACTCCAATCCTCTTCCTTCCAGGTAGAGGTTGCTGTGGGAGCATCTCAGTTTTTATAGTCCCCGCTCGCGTATTGTACAATATGCGAGCGGGGACGCTCGCACTCAATCAAAGAAAAAATGCTTTTTACAAAAATGAGATGCTTGCGGTTGTTGTTAACTATCAACTGTCAACTGTCAACTGTCAACTGTCAACACTCTTTTAAATCACCACAAAATCATTTGCTCGCAGCAGCCCGGTGACTCCACTGACATTTGCCAACACTGAGCCTGTCGCAGCAATTTTGATCGCATTTCCACTAGCAGTCTGGGTAATGTCTAACTGTCCGAAGCTCAAGCCATTGCCAAGGATAATCTTATCGCTATCAGTGTCAAAATTCGCGATCGTATCGATACCACTATCTAGATTTAACAAAAAGCGATCGCTACCTTCTCCGCCGATTAGAAAATCATTGCCCTTTTCACCACTCAGGAAATCATCACCCAAACCACCAAGCAAAGTATCATCTCCCTTGCCGCCATACAAGCTGTCATTGCCTGCACCGCCATCCAAACTGTCAGCACCACGGCCTCCAAATAGGATATCATCGCCACTGTTACCTGTCAGCGTATCGAGTCCCTTGCCACCGTAAATACTGTCATCGCCGGCACCACCATCGAGGGAATCACTGCCTTTTCTGCCACTGATGAAATCGTTACCGCTAGCACCTAGTAAAGTATCGTTATCATCAGTACCTACCAGATTTTTGCCCTCAAAACCGAGAAGTGTAGTAGAAGTTGTGGAAGGGTTAACATCGCCTGTGAGAATCGCAACACCGACTGCTTCCAGTTTGATCGCACTTTCACCTAAAGCCACCTTTTGAACTTTGGCAATTTCCGAGGCAATAGACTCAGGTGAAGAGTTAGATTTCACCTGATCTATCTGCTGATTAGCCTCAACCATTACCTTCGCTGTTTGCGAGGAAATTTTGGAAAGTTTTTCAGCGTCGAGATTGCTATCAACTTGTTTGACGTTAGCAATAGATTGCTGGATAATGCCTTCTACCTGCGTCGCATTGTTCAAATCCAGGGAACCGCCGGATTTAATTTTACTGTTAATTGCTGCAACAACAGCTTTGGTAATTGCACCATTATCCGCCCCAGATGCACCGTCAATCAGGCTGGTGGTTTGGGTGACGACGTTTTGGACTTTTGTCATCGCGACTAGAGTTTCGACACCACCAGGCTCATTTTTTGCCGTAGATGCGATCGGATCTAAGTCCAGTAAATCAACTCCCGCAGGAATAGACAGAGTAGATTTAACCTTTGACTCCGCTTCAGTCTGCGACATTCCCCCAGCCGTCAAATCAGTAACTAAAGTAGTTAATAGCGTGACAACAGTGGAATCTATCGGTGCTGAAACAGGAGTTGTCAGTGGCAAGCCCGTCGAAACATCCGTCCCCCCAAAAGCAACTAAATTACCTTCTTCAGGGTCAAAATTGCCATTTTTGTTCGTATCAAAACTGTCCGGGATATCGAGTTCGTATTCCCCTTTCTCATCAGTCGTTGAGAAAGGTTCGTTAGCATCTTTGACTCCATTTTTGTTGGCATCAAAGAAGATAGTCGCACCTGCAATATAACCATCAACGACCACACCATTCTTAGTTACTATTAACAGGATAGAATCGCTAGCACTCGCACCGGAAGTGTCGGTTGCGGTCAACTTAATATTCAGAGACCTCCCTTTAGTAATGTCGCCGCTGAAATTACGGGTAGTGGGATTAAAAGTAATCCAACTCGGTAAAGGTTGACCGTTTTCTAAAGTGGCTGAGTAAGTTAACTTGTCACCAGAATCTGGGTCTATAAATGCCTTTTCGGGAACCGTAAACTCAAATTTGGATGATTTTTTGACTATCGGGCTGTCGTAGTGCCAGGGAGTAGTTTCCTTGCTTTTGTTTAACACGGGTGGGCGGTTAGTTTCGGCGTTGGTAACGCTGACATCCTCTGCATTGAGGTTGTTGTATTTTGGATCGGTGCTGACAGCAGAGTCAGTGACAATTGTGTATTTTTTATCGCCATCTACTATCTTGTCATCAACACCTTTTACTATGACTTTTTGGGCTTGATTCCAATCGGTAGGAGTGAAGGTGAGAGAGGCTGGGGAAATAGTTCCTTCTACTGTATTGGAACTACTTAAGCCGATGCTGACATTAGCGGTGGGTTGGCTATTGAGTTTGACCGTAAATGAGTCACTGTCGCCTGATTCTGTGGTTTTTAATCCGGTTGTTGGACTGACGGTGATTCCACCAGGTGTTGGAGTGGTAATTGGAATTGGAATTGGTTTTGGTGGAGTTGGAGTTGGAGGAATTGTAGTTGGAGTTGGAGGAATTGTAGTTGGAGTTGGAGGAATTGTAGTTGGAGTTGGAGGAATTGTAGTTGGAGTTGGAGTAATGCTGGCGGTATTAGTGAGGGTGATATCAGACGGATTTAGTTTGTCGTATTTTTTGTCAGCACTAACAGCGGGTTGGGTAATGATTGTGTAAATTTTATCGCCGTCATTTACCTTGTCGTCAACTCCTGTTACCGTTACAGTTTGCGGAGTCTCCCAATTGGTAGGATTGAAATTCAGAGAAGCTGGAGAGGCTGTTCCTTCTGTTTTATCGGAACTACTTAAACCTAGGGCTACAGTAGCAGTTGGCTTGCTATTGAGTTTGACGGTAAATGTTGCCGTTCCCCCTGCTTCTGTAGTTTTTAATCCCGATATCGGAGTGATTGTAAAACCAGCAGATGTTCCAGGTGTTGGCGGTGGTGGCGGTGTTGGAGTCGGGGCGGGAGTGGGCGTAGGTGCTGGTTTTGATGTGTCGGTAAGGGGACTGGTATCGTTGATTAAAATTCTTACATTGCCAAGATAGTTGCCGGCAATGTCAGGTTTTTTATCTCCATTAAAGTCGGCATATACAGGATTAAATCCCGTCCAAGGAATGTCGGTATAAGTGTTGAATTTGCCAGTGTTGTCTCCCCACAAAATAAAGTTTGAGAGCAAATCTCCGACTACTAAATCATTTTTGCCATCAGCATTAAAGTCTAATACTTGAATGGACGAAGGGCCGATTCCTCCGAAAAAGCTGGTTGCTGTGCCAAAATTGCCTTTCCCGTCTCCAAACAGTATGGAAATGTCGTCGGAATAGTAGTTGGCTGATACGATGTCGGTTTTGCCGTCTCCGTTGATATCTCCCGCTGTAATGGCGGTGGGATATTTCCCTAGATTAAAGTTGGTAGCTTTGCCAAATTTTCCAGTACCATCTCCTAAATTCACGGAAATATTTGTTGAGTATTGGCTGGCTGTGGTTAGATCTATTTTGCCGTCTCCGTTTACGTCTGCCCAAGCGATGGAAGAGATGTCTGTTGTGATATCAATAGCCTGGGCTTTGCTAAACTTACCCGTACCGTCTCCCAAGAGGACGAAAATTTTGTTATTCGTATAGTCTACGGGGGCTAAATCGACTTTGCCGTCACCGTTGAAGTCGATCGGATAGATGACATTAAATGGTACTCCCACATCAAAGTTGGTGTAAGAAGTAAAGCTGCCTTTGCCGTCTCCCCACAAAATCGAATTTTTGTCAGTACCGTAGTGGCGAATAAATCTGTTTTGCCGTCACCATTGAAATCTGCGCTGCTAAAGTCGTAGGGGAATTCTCCCGTGGAGGAGTAGCTACCAATGCTGAATTTACCTGTACCGTCTCCTGGCAAAATGCCAATTTGAGTCGATAGCAAATCCATGGTTGCTAAATCTGTTGTTGAGTCGCCGTTAAATTTTCCTGCGGTGACATTTGTAATATATCTACCTGAATCGAATTCTGTTACTTTGAATGGGCTAGCCATAGTTGATTCTCCTGATTTATTTTTGGTTTGAGCTATGTTAAAAATGAATGAGAAGTTCTTACCAGTTTCATTTTTCGTACTTAAGATGCTAAAACAAGTATTTTTTTAAGTCAATTCATAAAAGTCATGACTTTGAGTTCATAAAAGTCATAAAAGTCATATTTGTAAAATTATGTTACAATTCCTGGACAATATGGATAATGTAAGGACTACAAGTTTTCCGATCTCAAATAGTTTGTGCGCTCTCTGATAAAAAATTTCAGATAAATTTTTACTAATTACTCGCGCTAATTCTGATTTATCTAGTTTGAAACTATCAAATATATATCTTGGAAAAGTTTTTATAATCAAATTTTGGAACGGGCAAGATGCCCATTCCACAAAAATATCTTTTACAAAAATATCTTTTACAAAAATATCTTTTTCTGTGGAACTGGCATCTTGCCAGTTTCTAGATATTTTTATAATATGTCTAATACTTTGCGGATAAAATGTTGTATTTAAGATGATAAAATCAGCTATAGCATTTATTGACAGCTTATATAACCGCTTAAACCAAGAGGGCTGAAGCCCAACAACGTACCTCACCTATCTGAGAAGGGCTATATTTTTAAAGTATATTTATAAATTTAATCAATCTAGTTGATTAAATTCATGATTTTGAGTTAATAAAGATTATTTTTGTCAAAATACGATCGCCCGCAACGACACCATAGACTGCTTGGGGCGCTCTCAAAATAAATAATCTCATGGAAATTTAAATGAATATTCCGCAAAAACCGTCGAATTGGTCGATCGCCCTTATCTTAACGATCGGCGTATTAGCAGTCTCAACCGCCTCAATCTTAATCCGGCTAGCCAACCTGAAAGCAGGCGCGGGCGGCCTCGGTTTCAGCCTCGTACTCGCCGCTTCTCGCTTGACTTTATCCGCCTTAATTCTGCTTCCAGCTTGGCCGAAAATTCAGTGGAAAACCCTACAACCCGGAGCTCGGCGCTATGCTGCGGCGGCTGGTTTGTGTCTCGCCCTGCACTTTGCTCTCTGGATTACCTCACTGTCTTATACTTCGATCGCAGCTTCCACAGCCCTCGTCACCACAAATCCCGTCTGGGTAGCGCTGTTATCCCGCTTCTGGTTTGGCGAAAAACTCAGCAAAATGTCGATCGCAGGCATTACTATAGCCCTTGCTGGCGGAATGGCGATCGCCCTCGGAAGCACAGGCGCAGCCAAGGGCGGCAACACTCAATTATTCGGCGATTTCCTTGCTCTGACAGGTTCCTGGGCTGTCAGTTTGTATCTGTTGCTAGGCCGGGAAGCTCAACGGCGGGGATTGGGAATTGGCGGTTATATCGCGATCGCCTATACTGTTGCTGCGATCGTCCTGCTACCTCTACCCCTCGCCTTCGGTACCAGTTATACCGGTTATCCAAACATCGTATATTTTTACATTTTATTAACCGCCGCCTTGCCTCAATTAGTAGGTCACACCATTTTAAACTGGGCTGTAGCGCAAATTTCCCCAACTCTGGTAACTCTTGCCATCTTGTTTGAACCCGTTGGGGCGAGTTGTTTGGGTTATTTGGTGTTCGGCGAAATGCCTGCGCCAGCCGTACTCGCAGGTGCTGCGGTACTCCTCTTCGGTGTAGCCGCCGCCACTTTCGGAACCCAAAAATCCTAGTGAATAAGTTAAAAGCAAAAAAGATAGCAAATATCTTCGCCGATCAACCGTCAACCGTCAACCGTCAACTGTCAACTGTCAACTGTCAACTGTCAACTGTCAACTATCAACTGTCAACTGCTATAAAAACCTACTTTCTGTCTGTAATTGTAAAAATTGCAATTAGACGTTGCACTTTTTGCATAAGTTTGTTACAAAATGTAACATTCGTGACAAACTGCTCAAAAAAGTCTTGATATGTTTCTTTTGGTAGATGACGCAGTAAAAAAACTGCTTGTCAAAAAAAACATATCGAGGAAAGAAAAAATGTCTAAATTAATTGTTGGTTTCACTGCTACTTTATTGGCATCTGGATTATTGGGAAGCTCTGGTCAATTAGTTCAACCACCTACTATTAACAATACAATTATTACCCAAGCCAACGAACAAACACTCATACAGCAAAATCGGGATTTGCTAGTGAAAAATGGTCAAACAGCTAAGAATATTGCTGCTAAAGTAGGCGCAGCAGCTAGCAAGGACGCAGCACCATCGGGTAGCAATCCTTTGCAAGTTAACCAACAGCTAATCTTGCAAAACAGAGCTATTTTTACCAGTATCGCTACCAAAGTAGGCGCAACTGTACCCAGCGTAGCAGGCCCAGGGAGCGGTGACTTAGCGACAGAAAACCACAAATTATTGTTGGGTAATAGACAAATTGTCCGCGCGATCGCTGAAAAATTAGGCGTTAAACTGCCCGCTCCCCCAGAACTGAGTGGCAGCATGGTGCAGAAAAATAACACGCTTCTACAAGGCAACGGCAAGGCTTTAGCTGCGATCGCAGCCAAAGTCGGTGCAACAGTCGCTAAATAGGAAAAAAGGTACCATTTTTATGGTTGTTGTGGGATGGGCCCAGAACCCATCCCACAAACTTGTGTAAATTATTTAATTATTTAATTCGCGATCCTAATGCGATCGGGACTTACGCAGTCAAACTATATATCTCGTGCCAAAAAGGGCGATCGCTTGTTCAAACTCGCAAGCGATTGTCATAGACTTCTCCAAAACAGAAACTCTCGGGCAGGCTCCATGCCTACCCTACAATAATCGTTATTGAAGATATCTATTAAATTAAAAGTTAAACTTCTCAAAAAATCACCGTTACACTGTTAAATGACATATTCCTAGAACTTACGCACCGAGAGTCAATCGATTTTAGATTTTAGATTTTAGATTTTAGATTTTAGATTTTAGATTTTAGATTTTAGATTTTAGATTTTAGATTTTAGATTTTAGATTAACCCCACGGATAAATTCGGGGGAATAGAGGATTTTAGATTTTCGATTTGGGATTGATTCCACGGATAAATCACGTGGCGGGTACCACATGCAGAAATTCTTGGTATTCGATCGTCAATTTGTTGTCATTAGTTAAGAGCTATTGATAATAACCAACCATCAACAACGATAGAATCGGAGTTGCGGAATTTGCTTGTTGAGAAAATTAGCACGTTAAAAAATGTGGGCAATCAGAAGCCTCTTTGGTTCGATATTTGCCACCGCCGTTATTGTGAGGCAGGATAGATATCAAGGACAAATAATCTGGTTTCCACTTGCATCGGCATCCTAACTTTCCGAGTCTAGCGCTTTTCGCTCGCACTGCGGTATTGTGTCCCGTGCAACGCCGGTTTTATATCACCTCTGGGTTAAATATTGACTCAAAAGTAAAAAATCTCAGCATTTTTAGTTTCTGCTTTCTGCTTTCTGCAATTAGGGTGCCTTTCGGAGAATAAAATTATGCTACCAGAACAACTACAGCGCATCATCGGCTACTTTCTAGAAGAAGCCACAGAACACCTTCAAATCATGGAACAAGGCTTGCAGGGCCTGCAAAACACCGTGCAAACTCCCCAAAGGATACACCAGCTCATCCGAGCCTCGCACTCAGTTAAAGGGGGAGCAGCTATGTTGGGATTTAGCAGCATTCAGCGCGTAGCCCATCGTTTGGAAGATTATTTAAAACTGCTCAGAGAATGTCCGATCGCCATTGATAGCAGGCTGCAATCGCTGTTAACCCAAGTTTTTGATATTTTAGCAGCCCTCGTCTCCAAGGTTTCTAAGGGTTTTGGGCTCAACCACGAAGACGCAAACCAGATGCTGTCCCTCGCCGAACCGATTTTTGACGAGCTCGACGCTTACCTGAGAGTGCTGATTCCTACTCGCCTGAGTGTGAGAGCAGTAACCGACGAACACATTCACCTTTTCTGCGGTTACTGCACCTTGGCTGGGGAATTTTCCTCCGCCATTACGTCGCGCGTCGGTTTGCTCGGAGGCAATATTACCCGCCAGGAGTACGAAGGCGATGGCATACGCCTTTATATTGACATTTACCTGCCACCTTACACCAGGATCGAAAACATCCGCCAAGCTGTGGAACTTTCAGGCGCTATTATCGGGACTGTTCAGACGCAGCGCGACTTCTCACTGCTGGCTATGGATTATCCGGTTTACCAAAGTGCGATCGAACCTCCGGCAATTTGCACGGGATGTCGCTACTATTATGGCAGAAGCGATGGCGGGCACCTGCTCAACTGCACGATCCATCCCCGCGGCCCGGAAGATGAAGACTGTCGCGATCGCGAACCGGAATAAGGGTTATAAAATCACGACTCAGAACTAATAGGTGGAACGAGGGAACAGATTAGTAAAAACTAATATTCTCCCAGACATCTTTCAGACGGCCAGATGCCAATTTCTTTCTGCTTCCTTATTTCCTAGATCGCTAAAATTTTATTCGTTACACCCGTTAGAAAATCCGTTACCGAACTTCCGACTTCACGCTTGACTTCTTCCTTCTTCCTTCTTCTAAAACTTCCCTAAAAGCTGATACCGCAACTCTAATTAATTGCATCATGCTCGCAGGATGTCCCACTGCCCAGATATTGATAGCCAGACAAGCGATCGCCATAGCTAACAAGATGTATGTCGGAGGCATTACTACTCCGATCGCGAACCAGGTAAAAACGTGAAAGATCATTGCTGTAGCCCAAAGGCTGGCCACAGCCACAGACGCCCAAACTTGCATTCGAGGTCGGTTTAGTCCTGTCAAAATCCCTGTCTGCAAAGTAGTCAGCAAGTTTGCCGGAACTAAAAAGGCACAGATAGCTATGCAGTGGGTATGAGAAAACTCAGTAACTGTATTGAAGTCGAGCATCAGTATAATTGTCGGGCCTGTTGGATATACTTCAAAAGCTTAACGCGACTTTACTTTCAAGTCTTGTCACCCTTACCTTAACTTAATCTTTTCGTTAGTCGGCCGGTCTGAAGACACATTTATCTCCCCTTTTTTATGATGGTAAAATATTACCACAAATATTAAAATTGTGGAAAAACATTAAAACGACTTGAAGAATGGGAACAATTGCTGCGATAATTAATATCGGGGATCGCTCGAATAGAATAGCTCAGTTCGTAAAAAAAACCAGAATGCTCGCGCCAGTCTAGCAGCAACACAACGGTAGGCTAATTTTCGACTCCATCATTTTCGATTCGCTGATTTTCGGATAATGCCTTGTTAGTGTCGGTCAAGGGATCAGGCCATTATGCGATCGAACAATATGAGATTATTGAAAAGCAAATTTGAGATCAAATCTAAAATCGATAGAACCCTCTCGAAATTTTACAGCGGAAAATAGAGACAATGGATCGACAAAGCACAATCCCAGCACTCGCAGAAGTTGACTTGACAAACTGCGACACAGAACCCATTCACATATCGGGGCACATTCAGCCTCACGGGATTCTCGTGGTTGTACGAGAACCTCAACTAGAAATACTGCAAGTCAGTGAAAATACGCAAGATTTATTGGGAGTCGATGCCAAAAGTGCGATCGGTCAAGATTTGAGCTTATTCTTCGATAGAGTTCAGTTAGAAAAACTCAATTCCTGTTTGCAGAACGAAAACTTAAAAACCGTCAATCCCATTAAACTCTCTGTCAACAAAGCAGACAAGTTTTTAGAATTTGACTGCATCCTCCACCGACAACAAGGAATTTTGATAATTGAGCTAGAATTAGCAACCACCACAGAAAATCTTTCCGTTTTTAGCTTTTATCATTCAGTCAGATCCACAGTCAGCCAAATTCAAAGCGCCAAAAATCTCAAAGAATTATGTCAGCAGACTGTGGGAGAAATCCGGAAGATTTCGGGATTTGATAGAGTTATGACCTATCAATTTGACGCAGAAGGTAACGGTGCTATAATGGCTGAAGACAAACTAGAAAACCTGAGTCCATTCCTGGGCTTAAACTACCCCAAATCAGATATTCCCAAACAAGCCAAAAAACTGTATTTGTTAAATTGGTTGAGGTTAATACCAGATATTAATTATCAACCAGTTCGCATCATTCCCGAAAAAAATCCTGTTACGAAGCAGTCCCTAGACCTCAGTCTCAGCGTGTTGAGAAGCGTGTCTCCCATTCACATAGAATACCTGCAAAATATGGGCGTTGCCGCTACTTTATCAATCTCTTTAATCAAAGATCAACAACTGTGGGGATTGATTGTTGGCCATAACTATACACCAAAATACCTCAACCATGAAGTGCGAGCCGCTTGCGAGTTTATCGGGCAAGTAATGTCCTTAGAATTGCAATCAAAAGAAGCCAACGAAGACTACGACTACAAACTACACTTAAAATCTATTCAAGCCCAGATTTTTGAAGACATATCTACCTCCGAAAACTTGTCAGAAGTGTTAGTTAAATGCCAGCATAATTTGCTGGAAGCAGTCAACGCCCAGGGAGCATCAATAGTATTTGGAGAAAATTGCTATCGAGTCGGGGAAACACCTCACGGAGAAGCGCTTAAATCCTTAACTCAGTGGGTGCAAAACAGCCTAAAAAAAGAAATTTTTTATACAGACTCGCTGACTAAATGCTATCCAGAAGCTGAGGAATTTAAAAACACGGCTAGCGGGTGTTTGGCAATAGCAATATCGCCGAGTCAGAAAATATACGTCTTGTGGTTTCGCCCGGAAGTAATTAAGACCGTAAATTGGGCCGGAAACCCCAACAAAGCAGTTCTAATAGATGAAGATGGCAGCCACAGACTGTCTCCTAGGAAATCCTTCGAGCTGTGGAAAGAAAATGTGAGGTGCAAATCTTTGCCGTGGAAGCAATGCGAAATAGACGCTGCATTGGAACTAAAAAAAGCAATAATCAATATAGTGCTGCGCCAAACCAAAAAACTCGAAAAATTAAATAGAGCACTAGAAGCCTCAATCGCCAGAGAACGCGAAAAAAGCGAGCATTTAAAAACAGCGATGTACGAGCTTCAGCGAACGCAAACTCAATTGGTGCAAAGCGAAAGAATGTCAAGTTTGGGACAGTTGGTGGCGGCGGTAGCCTATGAAGTGACTAACCCGATTAACTTCATATACGGAAATCTTAACTATGCCGACGAATACAGTCAAAAAATGATCGATTTATTGCAGCTTTACGAGCAGCACTATCCGTCGCCTTCGCCAGAAATTCAAGCAGAAATAGAAGGAGCAGAATTAGAGTTTATAGTTGAAGACTTGCCGAGGTTGCTGGGTTCAATGAAAGTAGGAGCTAACCGCATCCGCGAGATAGTTCAGTCGCTGCGAAATTTCTCTAGAATTGACGAAGCAGAGATTAAAGAAGTTGACATTCACGACGGATTGGACAGTGCTTTGCTGATTTTGAGCAACCGATTCAAACCGAAGCCCGTTAGCGTAGCAGGTACGCAGTACCATCGCCCTGCAATTCATCTCAACAAAGAATATGGCTCTCTACCGTTGGTTGAGTGTTACCCAGTTCAAATCAACCAAGTATTTATGAATGTGCTGACAAATGCACTTGATGCTTTAGAAGATGCCTTTGTCAACAAAAATTTATCGCCGCACTCTTGGCACGAAGCAGAGACAGCCAAGAGCGGACAAATTCGGATCGTGACTGAAGTTTGTCCGGGAGAAACAGCCGTAGCAGTTCGGATTAAGGACAATGCTTGGGGTATGGAAGAAACAGTTAGACAGAAAATATTTGAGCCGTTTTTTACCACAAAACCGGTAGGGAAAGGTGCGGGGATAGGTTTGGCGATTGGCAGCGAAATTGTGGTGGAACAACACGGCGGCAAATTGAGCTGTATTTCAGCCCCCGGAGAGGGAACCGAGTTGATTATTGAGATTCCCTTGAGCCAAACTCATCTCAAACCGATTTTAAACAGTTGACAGTTGACAGTTGACAGTTGACAGTTGACAGCGAAGCGATAAGAACGGAGATTTAAACTCCGTTCTTATAATAATCTGCCTTCATGCTGGGACTTCCAACCCCTGCTATTCGGTGAAGTGAAAAAAAGTGCGCTTATCGACAAAATGCACAAATCGAAAATTAGATTAAAATACAAAAGCAGCTATAGCAACCGCCACATTGGTTAGGACATTCAAGAACTCATCAATAGAGTCTAAAATCCTTGCTTTATAAACGGTTAGATTCGGATACCATAACTGTCAACTGTCAACTGTCAACTGCTATAAGTAGATTTGAGCCAACTCTGAGGAAGCGACTGTGACTGAAAAAAATACCGCCCAATGGGATGCCGGCAGATTTGTCAAAACCTTGGCTTATTTCGGCGTGATTCCCTTCATTGGCAGCATTAGCTGGCTGCAACAACTGTTCGGAAGCAGCAGCAACAATAAAAAAGATAAACCCAAACTCGTACTGGTAGCCGGTGCGACAGGTGGCGTCGGGAAGCGAGTTGTCAAGCGGCTGCAACAGCGGGGATATCAAGTCCGCTGTCTCGTCAGAGATACCAAAAGAGCAACCGAAATTCTTGGCAAAAATGTCGAATTAGTCGAGGGAGATATCACTATCGCTGAGACGCTAACACCGCGCGTCACTGAGGGCGTAGATGCAGTTATCTGCTGCACGGGTACCAAAGTTCAACCTGTAGAAGGAGACACGCCAACCAGGGAAAAATACTATCAAGGCATCAAGTTTTATATGCCGGAAGTTGTGGATGTTCCCGAAATTGTCGAATACAAAGGCCTGAATAATTTAGTGCAAGCTGTTCGCAGTCAGCTCATTAAATCAGGCGAAAAAGTCATTTTTGATTTCACAAAACCTACCCAAGATTTAAAGGAAACTTGGGGCGCTCTCGATGATGTTGTGATGGGCGGGACTAGCGAAAGTTCGATCGTACTTACAGACAGTACAGCTATATTCACGGGCAATGTTTCCACTGCCAACTCAGGTGGCTTTGCTTCTGTCCGCACCCGCAACTTCGATCCTCCGGTCAATCTCGCAGGATTCAGCGGCCTCCTGCTCCGGGTCAAAGGGGATGGTAAGCGCTACAAGTTGATCGTGCGTAGCGAGGCTAAATGGGATGGTATCGGCTATTGCTATTCGTTCGATACTGTGTACAATACCTGGATTACGATCGTAGTTCCCTTCGATAAGTTAATTCCAGTATTCCGCGCGAAGACTGTGAAAGATGGCGCGAAATTCGATCCCAGCAGCATTTATTCTTTTCAGTTAATGCTGAGCAAGTTTGAATATGACGGCGCGCTGAATCCGAAATTTACACCGGGTGTTTTTCAACTGGAATTAGAATCTATTAAAGCTGATGGCGGCCAGACTTTGCCGCGATTTGTGATGGTGAGTTCGGCGGGAGTTACTCGCCCGGGCCGCCCAGGACTTATCTTGGAAGATGAACCGCCGGCTGTCAGAATGAATGATATGTTGGGGGGAATTTTGACTTGGAAGTTGAAAGGGGAGGATTGCGTGCGATCGAGCGGCATACCTTATACTGTTGTCAGACCTTGTGCTTTGACTGAGGAACCGGGCGGCAAAGCTTTGATCTTCGAGCAAGGAGATAATATTCGGGGTAAAGTTAGTCGGGAAGATATTGCGGAATTGTGCGTGCAAGCTTTGGAACAACCGCAGGCTTGTAAGGTGACTTTTGAGGTAAAAGAGGGGGAAAATCCTGGTTCTCCGAGAGATTGGGAGGGTTTGTTTTCTGGGCTTAAATAGGTATAGACGGCGAATCGAAGACGGCGAATCGAAGACGGCGAATCGAAGACGGCGAATCGAAGACGGCGAATCGAAGACGGCGAATCGAAGACGGCGAATCGAATTCGCGTCTACACAGACAAAACCCGCCTCCGCGGGTTGAAGAAAAAGATCGGACGGCGAATGGAATTATGTTGTTTTCTTCAGTCGGCGTCCGGCTGACATCGTTTGTATAGACGCGGTTTCAACCGCCGTCTTATTATTAACCAAGACTAATTACCAATTATTATGCCTTTGAATTTTTTCCGCCGCTATTCAACGCCTTATTTGTTTTTGTTTCCGGCTTTGTTTGTTTTGACTTTGACTGTTTTGTGGCCTGCTTTACAAGCTTTTTATTTGAGTTTTACGAGTTACGAATATGATTTAACTCAAATGCCGCAGTGGGTGGGTTTGAAGAATTTTGAGCGGTTGTGGCGCGATCGCACTTTTTGGCAAACTTTGACCAATACGCTGCTGTATCTCATCTGTGTTGTGCCTATATTGGTTGTTCTACCGTTGGGAATGGCAATTTTGTGCAATCAAAAGCTGCGGGGGATGAACTGGTTCCGCGCCGCCTACTACACGCCGGCGGTGATTTCGATGGTTGTCGCGGGGATTGCTTGGAAGTGGCTGTTTGCTGAGACGGGATTGCTGAATCAGTTCGGAGAATTGTTGGGTTTACCTCCGGTTTCTTGGCTGGCCAATCCGAAGGTGGCAATTTTTAGCGTGATGGCAGTTACTGTCTGGAAAGGCTTAGGTTATTACATGGTGATTTATTTAGCTGGGCTGCAATCTATTCCGGCAGAACTTTATGAGGCGGCTGCGATTGATGGTTCGGAAGGTTTGCGGAAACACTGGGATATTACTGTGCCGCTGATGAAGCCTTATTTGGTTTTGGTGGCGGTGATTTCGGCGATTTCTGCTACTAAGGTTTTTGAAGAAGTTTATATTATGACTCAGGGCGGCCCTCGCAATAGTTCTAAGACTGTTGTTTATTATCTTTACGAACGGGCTTTTAAGGATTTGGAAATTGGTTATGCTTGTACGATCGCCCTAGTTTTGTTTTTGCTGATTTTGGGTTTGTCGGTTTTGCAAGTTAGCCTTCAGGGTTTGACTCGCAATGATTAGTTGACAGTTGACAGTTGACAGTTGACAGTTGACAGTTGACTTGACAGAGGAAAGAGAGAAGAAGATAAGAAGGCTGTTAAAACCCTTGGCGCGGCAAATGTTATATTAAACACAATTTAATCAGTAAGAATACGTATTAATCAGTAAGAATACGTAAGTGCGATCGACTTAAAGATTAAGCCAAATAGCCAATGCCAAAGCTGCGATCTTTGCACTAATGTTGATTATGCCTCGGAATCTGTTTCACCCAACCTGTGCCATCACCCCTCTAACACGGGCGATCGACTTCCGCCCACAGCACAACTCGGGTAAATTTGCAGTCAACCCTTTAAATTCAAATTGATTAAACTATGATTTTACTAACAGGCTATCAAATCACGGAACAAATTTATTCTGGTATCAATACTGCGATCTATCGGGGAATCTGGGAACAAGAAAACCTACCCGTCATAGTCAAAACCCTGAAAAGCGAGTATCCAACTCTCGAAGAGATTACTCGCTTGAGACACGAATATAAAATCCGAAAAAATCTAAGAAATATAGAAACTATTGTTAATTCATACCGCCTAGAAACGCATCAAAATAGTGTAGCACTCACATTAGAAGACTTTGGTGGCTTGGCTTTGTCAAAACTTCTAACTACTCAAAAAATTAAATTAAAACATTTTCTCGAAATAGCCGTGCAGCTAGCTCAAAGTTTGGGTGAAATTCATCAAAATCAAATAATTCACAAAGATATTAAACCGCACAATATCATTATCCATCCCGAAACCTATCAGGTCAAAATTACTGACTTCAGCATCTCCTCGCGCTTGGTTAGAGAAAACGCAAGTCCCAGCTATCCCAATTTGCTCGAAGGTACGTTAGCTTATATTTCGCCGGAACAAACTGGTAGAATGAATCGGGCGATCGACTATCGCAGCGATTTTTACTCGTTAGGTGTCACTTTTTACGAGATGCTGACTGGTGAATTGCCGTTTAATGCGATCGACCCTTTAGAATTAGTTCACTGTCACATCGCTAGAATCGCACCCGCGCCCCACAGTTTGAAGCCGGAAATTCCCGAAGCAATCTCTGCCATCGTGATGAAGTTGTTGGAGAAGACGGCGGAAGATAGGTATCAAAGTGCCGACGGGCTGAGGTTTGATCTCGAAACTTGTCTCGCACAACTGCAAGCTGGTGGCAATATATCTGATTTTACTGCCGGAAATGCCGATCGGGCCGGTCAACTCCTCATCCCCCAAAAACTATACGGTAGAGAAGCCGAAGTCGCCGCTTTACTCAGTGCTTTTGAGCGAATTAGCGGTGTAGAACCCCCCCAACCCCCCCTTGCTAAGGGGGGGCTTTCGGAGCTTTCCCAAAGCACCGGAGAACCCCCCCAACCCCCCCTTGTTAAGGGAGGGCTTATTGAAAGTTCTTCATCCTCCTTAACAAGCAAAACAGGGGGAGTCGAAATGATCCTGGTTTCCGGTTACTCCGGCATCGGCAAATCCTGCTTAGTAAATGAAGTTCAAAAACCCATTGTCCGGCAGCGCGGCTATTTTATTGGCGGCAAATTTGACCAATTCAAGCGCAACATTCCCTACGCTTCTTTGATTCAAGCATTCCAGTCATTGATTCGGCAGTTGCTAACAGAAAGTATAGCATCTATCGTAACTTGGAAACAAAAAATGCTAGCGGCTTTGGGAAGCAGTGGGAAAGTTGTCACAGACGTGATTCCCGAAGTCGAACTAATTATCGGCAAACAGCCAGAAGTCCCGGAATTGGGGCCGACAGAATCGCAAAACCGATTTAATCGGGTGTTTAAACAATTCATTAGCGTGTTTACTGCAAAAGAACACCCGCTAGTAGTTTTTCTCGACGATTTGCAGTGGGCAGATTCGGCATCGCTGAAATTAATTGAACTGCTGGTGACAGACTCAGATAGCAAATATTTGCTAATAATTGGAGCTTATCGAGACAACGAAGTCAGCGCCACTCATCCGCTGATTGCCACAATCGAAAATATTCAAAAGACTGCGGTAATAACTCCCGAAATAGTCAGCAATATTGTTCTCGCTCCCTTAGAATTTAGTCATGTAGAACAATTAATCTCAGAAACTTTAAAAAGCAATATATCCGAAAATATAAAACTTTTAGCAGAGCTACTTTTCAACAAAACCCAAGGCAATCCCTTCTTTCTAACTCAGTTACTCAGAACTCTTTATCAAGAAAATCTGTTAGTTTACGATTTTCCATCCAGTACGTGGCAGTGGGATCTCGGACACATCCAAGCTATTGGGATTACTGACTGCAATGTCGTAGAGTTAATCGCTCGAAATATTCGGAAGTTGCCTGTCTCGGCGCAGTCAGCATTAAAATTAGCTGCCTGTATTGGCAACCAGTTTAAGTTAGAAGTTCTCTCAATTGTCAGCGAAAAATCTCAGAAAGAAACAGCATTAAACCTCTGGGATGCTCTTCAGGCTGGTCTAGTTTTGCCACTGAGCAACGATTACAAAATTCCGCTGGTTTTTGAAGGTTCAGAAACGGGGCTGGCTGGGCTGCAAGATGTGAAGGTTGACTACAAGTTTTTGCACGACAGAGTGCAGCAAGCAGCTTATTCTTTGATTCCCGATGGCGAAAAACAAGCAACGCACGTCAAAATCGGTCAACTGCTGCTCAACAATACTCCCCCCTCTGAGATTGAAGAAAATGTCTTTGATATTGTCAATCAATTGAATTTTGGTGTTGAATTTATTGCAGACAAAGCCGCAAAAAATGAACTGGCAAAACTGAATCTGATTGCCGGAAAAAAAGCTAAGGCATCCAATGCTTACGAAGCCACTATCAGATATTTGAATGTCGGTTTGGCGCTGATTAATTCCCCTCAGTCCCCCGTAAGTATAGGATCGAGTTGGCAGACTGATTATGATTTGACGCTGAATCTTCACGTTGAAGCAGCGGAGGCGGAATATCTGAATACTAACTTTGGGCGATCGCAAGAATTAGCAGACATCGTGTTACAACAAGCGACAAACCTGCTCGACAAAGTTAAGGTTTACGAACTGCAAATCCAGTCTTATTTGTCTCAAAACCAGATGGTTGAAGCCATCGATACTGGTTTAAAAGCTTTGGAAATCTTGGGATTTACCTTGTCGGAAATTCCCCCACAGGGTTTGACTGCAATTAAGTTACCTCAGCTTGATGAACTAGAAAATGTTCCGGTAATGACTGATAGCTATCAGTTGGCGGCAATGCGGATACTTTCGGCTGTTGTTTCTCCTGTTTTTGTGGCAAAACCAGAACTATTGCCGCAGGTTATCTTTACAATGGTCGATTTTTCGATTAAACGGGGTCATTCAGCACTTGGGGCGATCGCCTATATTTGGTATGGCTTGCTGCTGGCTGGTGCCTTAGGAGAGATCGACGCTGGATATCATTCTGGACAGCTAGCTTTGAAGCTGTTAGAGCAATTCAATGCTAAACAATTTAAATGCAAAGTTTACCACCTGTTTAACACTTTTGTTCGCCACTGGAAAGAACACGCTAAAGAGACAATTGCCCCCTTAATAGAGAGCGTTCAAAGCGGCCTGGAAACTGGAGACTTAGAATTTAGTAGTTATGCTGCTTTAAACAGTTGTTCTTGCCCTTTTTTGATTGGAGAACAACTAGAAAATGTCGAACACAAACAAGTGCAATACTTCACTTTAGTACAAAATCTCAAGCAAGAACTTTCGATGGAATTGCTGGGCATCTGGGGGCAAATTATTTTAAATTTGCGAGGAATGTCCGCAAACAAATCTCAACTAATAGGTGAAAAATTTAATGAAGCAGAGATTTTGCCTCGGCTGCAACAAGCTAACAATTATATGTCACTTTTTAATGTTTATCTCGCTAAGTTGCTGTTAAATTACTTATTTAAACAGCCAGATAAAGCAGTTGCTGACGCATCTTTAGCGGCCGAATATGCACAAGCAGCAATTGGCTTCATGATGATTGGTACGCACAATTTTTATTATTCGCTGGCACTCCTCGCTGTATATCCAACTGCTGACAGCGCAGAACAAGCAAAACACTTGATGCAGGTAGTAGCGAATCAAGAAAAAATGCGAAAATGGGCGCACCACGCACCAATGAATTATCAGCATAAATATGAGTTAGTTGAGGCTGAGAAAGCGCGGGTGTTGGGGGACAAAGATAAAGCAATAGATTATTACGATCGCGCAATCCAACATTCCCGCGAACAGGGATACATTCAGGAAGAGGCTTTGGCGAATGAATTAGCTGCTGAGTTTTACCTGTTTGCGGGGCGCCAGAAGGTGGCTAAGGTTTACATGACTGATGCTTACTACGGTTACATCCGTTGGGGTGCGAATGCTAAGGTTACTGATTTGGAGGAACGCTATCCGCAGTTGATTGTACGGATGCCGGAAAGTGATAGTCTCACAATTAGCGATCGCCCGACTGTGACTGTAACTTCTGCAACCGTTACCGGTACTCACAAAGCTTTGGATTTCGCTACCGTCATGAAAGCATCTCTGGCTATCTCCGGCGAAATTGTCCTCGATGCTTTGCTGGACAAATTGATGCGGATTTTGTTGGAAAATGCGGGGGCCCAAACTGGGTTTTTGATCGCACCAAAAAACGGTGAATTTGTCATTGAAGCTGCGGGAGAGGTTGGCGGCGATGTGCGGGTGCTCTCGGGCGCGGGCTTGGATTGTGCGTATCCGCGATCGCTAATCAATTTTGTCGATCGCACTCAGCAAGATGTCGTGTTGAATGACGCCAGCAGCGACGCTATTTTCCACAATGACCCCTACATCGTCGATCGCCAGCCAAAATCGGTGTTATGCGCGGCGATCGTCTATCAAGGCAAATTAACCGCGATCCTGTATTTGGAAAACAATTTGACAACCGGCGCTTTTACAGGCGATCGCTTGGAAGTATTGAAGCTGCTTTCTTCCCAAGCTGCGATCGCCCTCGAAAATGCCCGCCTTTACACAAACTTAGAAACTGCCAACAAACAACTCGCAGAATACAACTTTACCCTAGAAGCAAAAGTAAAAGAACGCACCCAAGAATTACACGAAAAAAACTCGCTACTTTCCGAAGAAATTAAAGAACGCCAAAAAGCCGAAGCCGCCGCCCGAGATGCCAGCCACGCCAAAAGCGAATTTTTAGCTAACATGAGCCACGAATTGCGAACACCCCTCAACGGCATTTTAGGTTACACCCAAATCTTTAAGCGCGACAAACATTTGACCTCGCAACAACAGAATGGAATTGGCGTTATTCACCGCTGTGGCGAACACTTGCTCGCTTTGATAGAGGATATTTTAGACCTTTCTAAAATCGAGGCAAGGAGAATGGAACTCGTGGCCACAGACTTTGATTTTCCCGATTTCATTCAAGGCATTAATGCTATTTGTAGCATTCGGGCAAGTCAAAAAAACATAGCTTTTAATTGCGAATATCTTTCGTATCTCCCCAGTGCAATCTCGGCAGATGAAAAGAAGTTGCGCCAAATATTGATTAATTTAATTGGTAATGCTGTTAAGTTTACTGAAAGGGGTGGGGTAACATTTAAGGTTTCAGTAGTGGATTGTGTAAGCGATGAAAATAGGACTGAAGTCCTCACTACGAAGGTGAGGATTCGGTTTCAGGTTGAAGATACAGGAATTGGGATCGCTGCTGATGAATTGCCAAAGATATTTACACCTTTTGAACAGGTGGGCAATACCCGCCGCCATACCGAAGGAACCGGATTGGGATTAGCAATCAGCCGGGAATTAGTCGAGATTATGGGCAGCGAATTACAAGTAGAAAGCACTTTAGGCAGAGGTAGCATTTTCTGGTTTGAGTTAGATTTGCTAGCAGTTGACAGCCCAGAAATAAATAAAAAGTATTCCCAAAAATTTATCAAAGGTTTCAATGGTACTAACAAAAAACTTCTGGTGGTTGACGATCAGTGGGAAAATCGCTCGGTTTTAATTCACCTGCTCGAACCGTTGGGTTTTGAAATAATTGAGGCTACAGACGGTCAAGATTGTTTGAATAAAGCCCTGGAATTTCAACCGGATTGTATCTTGATTGATTTGGTAATGCCGGTGATGGACGGATTTGAAGCGATGCGGCAAATTCGCAAGTTGCCGCTCTTTAAAAATGTGGTCACGATCGGCACTTCTGCTAGTATTATGGCAGTGGAAAAGCAGGGAAGTTTAGCAGCAGGATGCAATGCTTTTCTCCCCAAGCCGATCCGGGCTGAGGAACTTTTAAATTGCTTGCAAGTTCATTTAGAGTTAGAATGGATTTATGAGAATTTGGAAGACGAAAATTATGAATCTGAAGATTCCGACAACCAATCTAAAATTCCAGATGAAAAAATTATCCCTCCTCCGGCAGAGGAAATAGCTGTACTTTTTGAATTAGCAATGATGGGTGACTTAGGAGGAATTCAAAAACAAGCAGAAAAATTGGCCAAAATTAATGCAAAATATGTCTCTTTTGCCAGCCATCTGAATCAATTAGCTAAAAATTTTGAAGAAGCAAAGATTTTAGAATTCGTAGAACAATATAGGAAGCATTGAAAACATGAGCATCTTACCTTTGGAAGAGAGCGTTATCTTGATCGTCGATGATAACCAAAATAATTTGGCAGTGCTGTTTGATTTTTTGACGGAATCGGGGTTTAAAGTGTTGGTGGCAAGGACGGGAGAGAGCGCTATCAAAAAAGCTGAATACTCGCTGCCAGATTTGATATTGCTGGACGTATTAATGCCGGGAATTGATGGGTTTGAAACTTGCCGGCTTTTGAAGGCTGGCGATTTGACAAAGGAGATTCCGGTGATTTTCATGACAGCGCTGGATGAGACGGAAGATAAGGTAAAAGGATTTAATTTGGGAGCTGTTGATTACGTTACTAAGCCGATTCAAAATCAAGAAGTCTTAGCTCGGGCTAAAGCGCATTTGAGCATCCGCAAGCTGACTCAAAAACTTCAGGAGCAAAATGCCCAGATGCAGCGTGAAATTGTCGATCGCAAACAAGCTCAAATTAACCTGGAACAACTGGCTGCCGAGTTGGAAAAACGGGTAGAGTCGCGCACTGTGGAACTTTGTCAAACCAACGAGCGGCTACAGGAAGAGGTGAACCAGAGACAGCAAACACAGGAGAATTTACAGCAGTCCCTGCACAAGCTCCAGCACGCCCAGTCGTTGTTAATTCAGAGCGAAAAAATGTCTGCTTTGGGGCAAATGGTGGCGGGAATTGCTCACGAAATTAACAATCCGGTAAATTTTATCTGCGGCAATCTCAATTACGTTCGCGATTATACTGAAGATTTGCTCAAGGTACTCAATCTTTACCAGCAGCACTATCCCGAACCCGCAGCGGAAATAACATCAACAGCAGAAGCGGTAGAGATTGAATTCATCAAGGATGATTTGCTGAAAATGCTAGACTCGATGCGGCTAGGTGGCGATCGCATTCGGGATATAATTCTGTCTCTACGGTATTTTTCGCGACAAGAAGGGCGAGAAATGGAGCTGATTGATATTCATCAAGGTATTGACAGCACGCTGATGATTTTGCAAAATCGGCTGAAATTTAAGGCGAACCGTCCCGCGATTCAGGTGATTAAGGAGTACGATACCGATTTGAAAAATGTAGAGTGCTGCGGCGGGGAGATCAATCAGGTATTTATGAATATTTTAGCTAATGCCATCGATGCGATAGAAGAATCATGCGCTGAAAAAACTATGGAAGAAATTAAAATAAATCCCTACCAGATTCGGATTTGTACGAAAGTCCACAACCCGAACACGGCAATTATTAAAATTGCTGACAGCGGGCCGGGAATCAGTGAGGATTTGTGCGATCGTATTTTTGACCCATTTTTTACAACAAAGCCTGTGGGAAAAGGTACGGGAATTGGCCTGTCAATTAGCTGGCACATTGTCACAGAAAAGCACGGTGGCAGTTTGCGCTGTTGTTCGACACCAGGCCAAGGAACCGAATTTGCGATCGAGCTTCCAATTCGACAAAAAGTGCGAGAAATGGCGACCTCCGGTTCCAAAATAGTAGACCGCTAATCATTGCCCTTGGGGCGCCCCAGAAGCCATAAAAAAAGCAGGTTTGTGAGCGAAAAAATCCGTCTAAGACTGTAAAAAATCAACGTATAAATCCGGCATTTAATGAGATACTCCCAAAAACAAAAAGCATCGCCCATTTGAAAGGGCGATGCTGTTTCCCAAATGGGTAATTCTATTCAGGAAAATCAGGGATTACCCATTTGGGAGGTTCCGTCCGTTTCCTTCTCACCGCTTCCTCTGCCATTTCTAGCATTTTGTCGAGAGAAGTATTTTCAATAAAGCTTGAAGTTGCTTCTGCGTATTCCCGCTTCGGACACTTGTCGCCCAAAACGCAGCCGTTGACGCAAGCTACAGCACAATCGACAGTGTTCTCCACCATAACTTTTTTCCTTTCACGGTTCCAACAACTAGCAGGCAGATGCTCTGGGTGAATTTGTCAAGAGACTGCCCTCTATGTTCATTTTACTTTACTAAAGACCAGGAAGATGTCGATCGCCAGCGCAAAACTGTTATAAAATCAAAGCAACCTACCAAATTTGCCGATTATGAGCAATTTTCTGCGCCGCTTAAAACTTTTCCCCTGGCGAGAAATGCTGCAAATTGCCGCCCTCGTCAACTCCATCGTGATTGGACTGGAACTATTTTTAGCCTGGGGTTTCACGCAATCGCGGGTAATCCGCAACATTCTGACACTTCTCTACGGCTCCTCCCTCGGAATATTGATACCTTTTGTTACAGCCGTGGGAATGGGAGCTTTAGCAGTGTACTTTTTGGAGTATTGGCAGCAGCAATTTTTGCTCAACCGGACTAATTTGTGGGTTTTAGTTTTGTGCGTAATCTTGGGTTTGGTATTAAAGTCATTCCTGCCCATACCTGCTTTTTTAGCAAGTTTATCGGAAGCTGCACTAATAGGAATTACCGTGGGAGTTTTTTGGAAGGGTCGGCCTTATTGGTGATAGTCAGTTGACAGTTGACAGTTGACAGTTGACAGTTGACAGTGATTGTAGGGTGCTTCAGGGTTGAATGTCTTGAGTATAAATTAATATTTTTTGCCCTGACGCACCCTACGATTAGTTACTTTTTCACCCACATTGACAGTTTCAATCAACTATTTTGATGAAAAACCCGGTTTCTCGCCACCCGTGCATAAGTCCTACTTAGTTAAAGCAATACATTTCCTCTTCCCTCTTCCTTCTAATTAGGGCAGCCAAAAATCGGGAATAACAGCTTTAGTCAAACTGCGAACAAACTGATTAATCTGTCTGCCGACTTGAATGTGTGGTTCGTCAGCCTCCACCGGAATAATTGTCGCTTTCTTGCCAATTCCGAAACGCGAAACTACCAAGTTAGCCGCTTCCAAACCAGTAACATAAGCCTTTTCCTGCGACCAAGAACCGTGACGGGTCACAACCCAATCGCCGCTCATAAATACATTATCATAACTTGTGACCGCAGGCAACAAATACTGATAACTTCCCGGTGCAAAATGCGTCACCGCCCGCGATAAACGAATCGCGCTGCTGTCGATTACTTTAGCCTCCCGAAAAGCCGGAATACAAGTCGCCAAATCCCGCTGAACAAGAGCAACTATTTCCTCATCTTTCAGGGGAATTAATTGATTGGCATGATAAAAATCAGCTTCCACAACTGTTCCCGGTTCGGAGCGGAATTCGTCGTGCAAAGCATTCAAATCAAAAAACGTCCATCCCGTAGTCGAACTAAATCCAAAACAGGCATTTGAAGGCAGCGGAATCTCAATTTTTCTGTCAAACCACAGGCGAACAGCTAACACGTCAACAGCGCCCAAGTTCATCACGTCCCGAAACTCTTGGCGGGTTTGCAAAGCGGGGCTGCTGCTGATAATTTTTTGCATTCCGGTAACGCCAACTGCAAAAATAACTGCATCTGCATCGAATGTTTCGTCGCCGCAGACAACTCCCTTGGCTTGATTGTTGCTGTCAACTATGACATCAGTAACTCGCCGTTTTGTCAATACTTGGGCGCCGATTTTTTCTAGGCGTTCTACCCACGGACGAAAGATTTTTTCTCCGACAGTGCCGCGACACCAAACTACATCAAAATCTGCTTGGTGTGCTAAAATGAAATAATAAAGCATTCCCAAAGCTGCGGCGGCCGAACACTGTTCTCCGGGTGCAAATAAACCTACTAATAACATCGGCTCAAAAGCATCCCGGTACAGCCTTGCAGATACGCCAAACTGTTTGAACAATTCGCGGGCTGTCACGCGATCGTACCGCTGCCAAGCTTCGTCGGAATTGTCGAAATCTAGTACGGCATAGAGTAAGGGTAAGGCTGAAAGGCGATCGACTAATGGCAGTCTTTTAAATCGCGTGTACAAGAATGTTCCTAACGGTGTGGGAAGTCTGGGTTCGTCCTGAAAAATGGGAGATTCAACTTCCAATCCGGCGGGGGAATACTGACAAGAACGAGTCCAAGGCGTGAAGGGATCGAGTCCTAATTCCTTGACTAATGAAAAGATGTTTTTGTAGGGATACCAGAAGCCGTGAATGCCTGCTTCTACGGAACGCCCGCCTGGGGTTTTCCACCCCGCAACTAAGCCTCCTGGCTGAGGCCCTGCTTCTAACAAAGTTACGTCATATCCTTGTTGGGCTAGGTGATAGGTGGCGCCTAAACCGGCCCATCCGGCACCGACTACGACTATTTTTGGGGTTGGCGATTCTGCTGACATTGCGTACCTCTTGATTCTTTATTTATGATGACATAATTGATAAAATAAAGCGAGATATAACCTTTCTCAGAAAGATGAGGTACTCATGGGAATTGGCCAAACAGGGAATTGGCCAAACAGGGAATTGGCCAAACAGGGCATTGGGCATTGGGGATACCTCACTTTTTTGAGAACCGCTATATAGCTTCACTAATTTAGATGAGGTCTGTCTGGTAATCGGGAATTGGTCGCGCTTGACTAAGCTCATTTTATAAGCGCCATATGAACTCGATTATCAGAAGGTTAGACGAGGTTTTTTTACCAGAAAGAATTGGTTGAAAGGCTCTCGCCGATCGGGAGAAATTAAAATCAGACTATTGATTACTCCAATCCTCTTCCTTCTAAATAGAGGTCGCTCTCAAACTGTCAACTATCAACTGTCAACTGTCAACTGTTGAAGGCGATAGCTGTTATATTAAAACGTTAAGGTTGGTTTTTTCGGCGAATTAAGATTAGAGTAAAATACACAAACAGAACGGGTTGTCAATATGCAATTGATTAATTATTTGACTGCTGTTTTTGGGGTGATTTGGCAGAATAGCATTTTTCACTGGGCGGCGCTAATTTTGCTGTGCGCGGCTGTTTGGGGCGAGTACACTTCTGTGAAGCAGTACCAGCGTTATGTGGGCGTCAAAAGCCGATCGACTTTTGAGGCTGTCAACTATTTGAGCTCGAAGTTAGAAAAGGGTATGTCAGGGGCGATCGATCTACAGCAACCGGAAACAGCAACAGACTCTTGGAAACTTCTCCTCGACTGGTTTAGCGAACACTTGGCGGGCGACACAATCGCAGACGGCGAGGCTTACAGGGCTCAGGTAAAATCCGGGCGGTTTCTCTTATTTCAGTATCCGGCCATTTTAGGGCGATCGGCACCTCGGAGTCAGTGGCGGTTTGTGCCCAGCGTCTTAGTAGCCCTCGGGGTTTTAGGTACATTTTACGGCATTCAAACCGGATTGCAGGATGTTAACTTGGGTTCGCTGGAAGATACCAAACAATTGCTACCCTCGATTAGCACGTTGCTGGAGGGGATGAAAACAGCGTTTTCCACTTCTCTAATGGGTTTGGGTTCTTCTAGCGTATTTACGATCGTGTTGGCTTGGGGCGATCGCGCGCGCGTTGCTAATCAATCCAATTTGCGCGCCAAATTAGATAAAATCGCGAAATTACAAACCCCCGAACAACTGTTTTCCCGCGCCAATTCCAGCGGTGGCGATGCTGAAAGTGCGATCGAATTGGCGATCGAGACAATGAGAACCGGATTTGCTCAAATCGTCGAGGCGCAAAGCAATGTGAACTCCCAGGCGATCGGACAGCAAATCGGTTTAGCAATGACCCCAGTTTTCCACGACATTCGTCAAGAATTATCCGTACTCCAACAGATTAAAGCAGACCAAGGCGAACAGATATTAAATAACCTACTTTCAGGTCTCCGAAACGAAGTAATTGAACCCGTAGTTGGGCGATTAGATCAAAGTGCCCAATTAACTCAAGAAGCATCCGAAGCTGTCAGAGAACTGAAGAACGAATTAGGCGGAATCTCTTCTAGTTTAGCACAATCAATCCTGACAATTCAAACTTTCCAGCAAGATACATTAGTACAGTTGCAAGAATTTGCCAACAACTTGCAGCAAATTTTAGGACAGTTTCAAACCGACACCCACAGCGTTTTGCAAGAAATGGCCACCGAAATACGATCGGGAGTTGGAGAAAGCATTGAAGGGATGAAAGCGCAAAGAACAGCCTTTCAAGAAAGCGCCCAAGAAGCCGCCAACACCTTTAGAGGAATCCAAGATAACTTGCAAGAATCTCTCCACACTCAAGCCGAACAAGAAAGAGAAATGCTGCAAGGTGTCGAAACCCGGATGACAAATATTTTAAATGCCACCCACTCCGCTTTTCAAACTCAGTCTGACACCCTCAAAGTAGTAGGCGACGAAGCTTCGGGATTGATGGATAAAGCCAGAGAAAATCTGGTTGGTAGCTTGCAAAATGTTGACTCCATGCTGCAAAACACCCGCGTCACAGTCCAGGAAGAATTAGACAACTTCAGAGTAACGTATCAAGCCTCTCTCCAGCAATTTTTTACCCAACAAAACAATTTATTAGAAGGAACATTAGGCAAACAGCAAAAAGGTTTAGCACAGGTTGTACTCGGCTTGCAGAAAGTTTTTCAAGAAGAATCAGAGAAACGCAAATTGATGTCGCAGCAAGTTGACCAAAGTATGAGCCAAATTTTGACAACAGCCGCAGAAGTCAGTCAGTTTGCTAATTCTGTAGGCTTGAATTCCAGCCAGCGTTTGGCACAGTTGCAGGAATTAGCAAAGATAACCGGACAAGAAGTGCTGCGGGTAGAAAGCGTTTATGAAAAAATGGCAAATCAGTTCAATACAGAAGGAGAAAGATTGCAAACTACCTATACAAATTTGGTGAATCAATTAAATGCAGCTTTGCAAGCAGAACAAGAACAAGTGCGGCGGGTTGAGAGTGCCTATCAAAACATGACAAATCAGTTCGATCGCGCGCTGGAGTTGGGCAACAATCAATTAGTTGGCTATTTGGAAAGAACTACTTCATCGCAGCACAAGTTTTTTGAAGAAGCAGATACTTCGATGGCGAAAGTGTGCAGTGGGTTGCAAGAAAGTTCCGACGGTTTGATGCAGGTTGCTCATTATTTGGTGGCTGCTGCTGATAATTTGGGAACAAAGAAACCCTAGGGTGGGTTTTACGATAACCGAGAAACACGCAGATATAAAGGTGTTCAAAAAGATAAGGTAAGTTGTTGGGCTTCAGCCCTCTTATCTAAAAGGTACGTTGTTGGGCTTCAGCCCTCTTATCTAAAAGGTACGTTGTTGGGCTTCAGCCCTATACGTTTAAAGGTACGTTGTTGGGCTTCAGCCCTCTTATCTAAAAGGTACGTTGTTGGGCTTCAGCCCTATACGCTTAAAGGTACGTTGTTGGGCTTCAGCCCTCTTAACTTAGTGGCTATATAAGCTGTCAGTCATACCTCACTTTTTTGATAACCCCTATAATAAACCCGCCCTCCATAGTTGCAATCGCTTGATATTCTGCAATCAAGCATCTTTCACCATCCAAACTAACAAGCTGAGAATATGCTCGACAGGGGGCAGCGGATAGTCGGTTAGGTCGATCGTTATTATCTGTCCCTCCAGCTTCAAAAACCGCCATTGCGTGCCGCTGGTAACGCAACCGTAGACAGCCCCAAGCAGTTGCTCTTTTGCCCGATTAAATTGTTCTACAGCCAGCATTTCTGCAATGCACTGTCCCAGCCCAGATTTCAGGTCAGATTTTTTCGCCTCAACCACAACAATTGCTGGCGCTTCCACCGTCAGTTGTTCGGGAGAACGGCTAATTAGGAAATCACAAACTCCGTTAAGTCCAACACTCGGATCGACATTGAATTCTTCGCCAGAAAACACACTAATTTGACGGTTGAGAATGCGTCGCACTTCCAGCAGGACAGGATTTATAATGACTTCAGAGCGAGCCTTTTCGGTATCTACAGCGATCGCCCAAGGTACATCCTCTAAAATTGCCAATAACTTAGAACTAGGGGCGATCGGCTCAACAGAGTCCGGGAAAAATCTGCTTCCCTCAACAATCGTCAGGTGAAAATCTCGCTTCACCTTGTCAATACTAAACTGACTGTAGAGCATAATATTTTCTTGTTGTTTTATTCTAGAGTGTAATGTAAAATAGCAGAATATATCAAAAGTTCCACACCAATAATTATATGTCAAATATGACAGTAAAAAATCAAAATTAATACCTCACCAAAAAAATGAGAAATATATCAGATTTAGACAATGCACCGGAAATAGAAGAAGAGGAAGACTCCAGCGTACTGCTATCGATCGGCGATTTAATGTCCGGCTTGCTGATGTTGTTCGCCCTCCTGTTCATCACCGTGCAAATTCAACTTAGCGAAAAGGCGAAAATGCTCGATGAGAAAATCCTTCAGGTGGAAAAACTGCGGCAGGAATTGCAGCAATATCAAAAGGCTTTTGAAGGACTGCCGCAGATTATTGTCAATGCTTTAGAGGGAAAAGTTGGAGACAAAGATATTTTTACTGTTGACCCCGGAACCGGAGATGTCAGCATTCGCGATCGCATTTTGTTTGATAATAACAGTTCCGTCCTCAAACCCGAAGGTAAAAAGTTTTTGCAAGCCTTCATTCCCATCTATACCCAAGTGCTTTTTGCAAACAAACAGTTTGAAAAACAAATTTCTCGCGTTGTCATCGAAGGACATACCAGTTCCGCAGGTTCCGATTCCAAAAATCTGGAACTGAGTTTGCGTAGGGCTTTAGCTGTTTCTAATTATATGTTTTCCAATGAGGTTAATTTTCCTAAAAAAGCCGAATTGCAGCAAAAAGTATTAGTTTCTGGACGGGGAGAATTAGATGCGAATCCGACTCAAAATGCAGCGGGCGATCGCAAAGTCGTTTTCCGCTTCCAATTCCGCCGCGAAAACTTGAATGTTGACGTAAACCGCCAATTACCCTCGCCCGAAAAGAATTTCACAGGTGGTACCCGCCACGTGATTTATCCGTGGAATCAATCCCAAATCGAAAATCGAAAATCCTCTCTTCCCCCGAATTTATCCGTGGGGTTAATCTAAAATCTAAAATCTAAAATCGAAAATCGATTGACCTGCGGATTTGATATAAAATGTGTGGAATTATTAGTCCTATACGCACGGGTAGCCAAACACCCTGATGAAATCGCTCTTTCCCAATCCAAAATCGAACAGCGAACATAGAAAACTGTATAACCTGTTGCTGCTATTATTTCCCGCCAGCGCATGGCTGAGCGTTTTCTTCGTTCTGCCGGTGCTAATTGTACTATTGTACAGTTTCTTAGAGCGCGGTACCTACGGCGGGATTACTTGGGTATTTACTCTCAGCAACTACCAGCGTTTGTTTAGCTGGGTTTTTTTAGGGGTAATTGGTCGATCGCTCTTTTTGGCTTTTTTGACAACCGCGGCTTGTTTGTTAGTCGGCTATCCCCTAGCATTTTTCATCGCCACCCGTCCTCCCCGCTGGCGAAATGCCTTGCTTTTGCTGATAATTATTCCATTTTGGACTAACTTTTTAGTGAGAACCTACGCCTGGATCATTCTGCTGCGGAGCGAAGGAGTAGTGAACATAGCCCTGCAAAACCTGCAAATAATTACCGAACCGTTAAACTTGCTGTTTACGCCTTTCGCTGTGGCGATCGGTCTGATTTACGGCTATTTACCTTTCATGGTTCTGCCTTTATATTCTAGCATAGAACGCTTCAATTTTTCATTAGTTGAAGCAGCTCAAGATTTAGGAGCAAATGATATTCGCACTTTTTGGCGCGTATTTTTACCGCTGACAACTCGCGGCATTGTTGCGGGTTCTATTCTCGTGTTTGTTCCCGCAGTCGGCGCTTTCATTACACCCGATATATTGGGCGGGTCGAAAACAATTATGGTGGGAAATTTGATTCAAAATCAGTTTATGAAATCCCGCGATTGGCCTTTTGGTTCGGCGCTTTCTATGCTGTTGACGGTAATAATATTAGTTCCTGTTTTAATTTACTTCCGCGTCTCCGACGAAACGGAATAAGTGGTGTGTACTGCGCGCCTTACATTTAGGTTAAGATGAGCTAATGACCAATGACTATTGACCAATGACTATTGACCAATGACTGCTGTTCGCGAGGACGCTCGCACTAATGACTATTGACTAATGACTAAAATAAAACTAGATTTATTTGTTCGGGCGATCGCCAAAAAGTGGCTTTGGGTACAAGCTGCACTAGCATTTGCCTTTCTCTACTTGCCAATTCTCATCTTAATTATTTACTCGTTTAACAGCTCCAAATTTAACGCAGTTTGGCGCGGTTTTACCCTCGATTGGTACGGCAGCTTGTTTAGCAATGCAGGCGCGACTCTTGCTACCAGCAGCAGTGCCGGAATTTTGCCAGCACTTAGCAATAGCTTGCTAATTGCAGCTATTTCGACAGCTTTAGCGACTATTTTCGGTACCATGCTCGCGCTAGCGCTTGAACGCTTTCATTTTCCGGGACGCAAAGCAGTAGAAGCTTTACTATTTTTGCCGATTATTATGCCCGAAATTACGATCGGCATTTCGCTGCTAGTTTTCTTTACCCTAGCATTTCGGATCGTAGAAAATCTCACCGGAATCCGCCTCAATCTCGGCTTACCCACAGTAATTATCGGTCACGTTGTCTTTAATATTTCATTCGTAACGATTACCGTCAGGGCGCGTTTGGCGGAACTCGATCCTCAATTAGAACAAGCAGCCTTTGACTTGGGTGCTAACGAATGGCGGACTTTTTGGCGGATTACTCTCCCTCTAATTTTGCCAGCTATTTTCAGCGCAGCACTGCTGGCTTTTACTTTGTCGCTGGACGATTTTGTCGTGACATTCTTTACCACCGGTGTCGGTTCGATGACGCTGCCGCTATTGGTTTACGGCATGATAAAATTTGCAGTGACGCCAGCAATTAATGCCATCTCAACTTTGATGTTGCTAGCTTCTTTATTGCTGGTTGTATCCTCGCTAAGAGTTAAAAAAAGTTGAAAAACTTGCTTTGTGTGTCATAATTAATTTTGCCTACAACTAACAAAACTCATGAAACGCCTGCTGACTTTCTTACTTTTGTTTGTGATGAGTGCAACGGTGGTTTTCGGATGCAGCCGCACAGGCAGCAACCAGCAAGTCCTCAGCATTTACAATTATGCAACTTATATCGCTCCCGAAGCGATCGCCCAATTCGAGAAAGAGAACAATGTAAAAATTCAATACGACACTTTCGAGAACAGCGACGCACTCTACGCCAAACTCAAACAGGGAAATCCCGGTTATGATGTCATATTTCCCGCCGATTACATGGTCAGAATCATGGCAGCCGAGAATATACTTGAACCGCTAGATCCTGCAAAAATTGTTAACAAAAATAATCTCGATTCAAAATGGCTAAACCAAACATTTGACCCTGGCAATAAATATTCATTGCCCTATCAGTGGGGAACAATGGGAATTGGCTACAACATCAAAGCAACCAAGGACGAGATTAACAGTTGGGGGGCGATGTTCGATCCTAAATATACTGGAAAAATAGCATGGCAAGATGATGCCCGATACACTTTTGCAGTGGTTTTAATGTATTTAGGATTTGACCCAAATACAACTAATCCCGAAGAAATTAACAAAGCCCGCGACTTGCTGATTAAAAATAAAAATATCATTGCTGCTTTTGTCCCCGACACGGGTCAAACTCTGCTCGATCAAGGAGAAGTCAACCTGACAATGGAATGGAGCGGCGATATTTTTCAGGTGATGAAAGAGAATCCAAATCTCCGCTACGCTATTCCCAAAGAAGGAACAATTGTCTTTTCTGACAACATGGCAATTCCCAAAGGTGCACCGCACAAAGAGTTAGCTGAGAAATTTATTAACTTTATTTTGCAGCCAGAAGTAGGTGCGACAATATCTAATTTTACCCACTATGGCTCGCCGAATAAAGCAGCAATAGACAAAGGTTTAATTGACCCGAAAGATTTGAAAAATCCCCAAATTTATCCACCGGCTGAAATTTTTGGTAAGATGAAATTCTTGCAGGATGTCGGGAAAGCAACCGCATTGTACGATCGAGCTTCGACGGAAGTTAAAGCAGGAGCAGGAAAGTAAGCATTGGTGTCAACTTAAGGTCAAACTTAACTGGTTCCAAGGAAGAGCATGGTAACGAGTAGAAAGCGAGTAACTAACTAACTGTAGGGTGCGTCAGGGGAAAAATTATTGAGTATCTCGTCACAATATTCAGCCCTGACGCACCCTACAATAACTACTACGATAGATAAGAATGCACGCCGTCGAAATTTTAGACATTTCCAAAGTATTTAAAAGTGCCAGCAGTCAAGATTTCTTGGCTGTAGACAATATCAACCTGCAAATTAAAGATCGCGAATTCTTTTCTTTGCTCGGCCCTTCCGGCTGCGGCAAAACTACAACTTTGCGAATGATTGCGGGTTTTGAAATGCCCACAGCGGGCGAAATTTACATTCACGGCCAACCGATGCGGCATCGCCCGCCATTTCACCGCCCCGTGAATACGGTATTTCAAAATTATGCTTTATTTCCGCACATGACAGTAGCACAAAATGCTGCATTTGGCTTAGAAATGGAGAATTTGCCTCCCCAAACAATTCACGATCGCGTGGTGGCAGCTTTAGCATTAGTACAGTTAACCGATGTAGAAAAACGCTATCCCCGCCAACTCTCAGGAGGGCAGCAGCAGCGAGTAGCGTTGGCGAGGGCGTTGGTTAAAGAGCCTTCTGTTTTGCTGTTGGATGAACCCTTAGGGGCCCTGGATTTGAAGTTGCGTAAAGAGATGCAATTAGAATTAAAAAAAATGCAGCGACAATTGGGAATTACGTTTATTTATGTAACTCACGATCAGGAAGAAGCGCTCACCATGTCGGACAGAATTGCTGTGATGGAGGGAGGAAAACTGCAACAAGTCGGGACGCCTGTTGAGATTTATGAATATCCTAAAACGCGGTTTGTGGCTGATTTTATTGGGGACAGCAATTTTTTGACCGGGCGAGTAGTAGAAAAGCAACAGGGTAAAATAATCGTGTTGGTTGATCAGCAGTTGCCCGTGTTAGTTGCAACATCAGAAGATTTGCCCGCTGGGAAAGTTGTTACCCTGGTGTTGCGGCCGGAAAAAGCCACTATTTATCCGGCTAATTATCAGGCTGAACATTGCTGGCCGGGAGTAGTTGAAGAGGCGATTTATATTGGCACTGACACGCGCTATACGGTGCGCCTGACTGCTAAAAGCTCGATCGCCCTTCGCCGACAAAACTTGCACAGAGATGACTTGCAGCGGCACAAAATTGGCGACAGCGTTCGAGTCGCCGTGCCGCCGGAAAGTATCTGTATTTTATAGCGACAGGAAGAAGGAAGACACGACACAGCTTTGCACACGAATGCACGTATATTCTCAGTAACAGTGCGGTGCTCTTATGGGCATAGGGCATAGGGCATAGGGCATTGGACTGGAACCCGTGTACTTCACCACTACAGGCAATAACATCTTCTACGCTGGCGATCGCAAATCCATCAAAACCTTACTAATTGGATTGCCATTCTATTTCAGAGGTGCGTTACTCGCAGGCTAAATGGAACTTCTCCCTATGGGGGAAGTTCCGATTAACAAGAGTCAAAAAATCATCCATCGAAGATGTCGATTTAGTGAATCGGAGTTGAAAGCCTCCGCGCTTTTAGCCCGAAGGTAAAAACAAGAGAAAAACTCTTGTAGTTATGCACAACAAATTCCCAAACTAGCCAACTTTTAAGGTGGGGGAATTTCCGGCGAGGGGGAAGGCACCGGAATTTCCGGAGGAGTTGTTGATTCTGGCGACGGCGCGGGAATCTCCGCAGGACTCGATTCTGGGGAGGGCGAGGGACTCTCGGCACCGGGCGAGGGACTCTCGGCACCGGGCGAGGGAATATCGGCACCGGGCGAGGGAATATCCGCAGGAGTTGGGGCGGTAGTTTCCGGCGGTGGCGGCAGTTGTTCGGGATCGGGGTTCTGGTTTTGGAGGCTCCGCACCCACAAACCTAAGCCCGCGAAGACTAGCATCAGCACCAACAGTCCCAGCAGCGGCCCCAAACGCTTCGGCTTCTGTTTTTCAACTGATTCCGAGGCGGAGGCCGTTTCGGGGTACAGCAACTGTTTCGACGATTCAGAAAGTTGAGATTCTGGCATCCTCCCCGTTTTTTGGAGGGATACCGAGCCTGACACCGAGGGTGACATGGGTAGCGACACCGAGGGTGACATGGGTAGCGATATCGACGGCGACGCCGACGGTGCCGACGCCGTATCGAACAGTACGACTCTCTCCGGTGACATCCGACAGTAAGTCACCACTACAGAGGTGTTGTCGTAACCATTTTTCTCGTTGGCGAGGCGAACCCAAGACTGAGCAGCGGCTTCCAAGGACATTTTGCCCTCAAGTACCTCTGGGCCGTAATTCTGCCAAGATTGCTCTACCCAGTCGTTATCGCTCAAACCGTCGGAACACAGCAGCAGCAAGCCTTCCTCTTCGACAATAAATCGTTGAATCGTCGGGCGCAGAAAATCGCCGTCCCGCGTCCCCAAAGCTTGAGTGAGGGCTCCGGCATCCGATCGCAATTGAGTCTCCCAGTATAAACTGTGTCCTAGGTGCACTTCCCTAGACGCTACATCGTCGTCCACAGTTAGCCGCTGACAGTAATTGTTGCCAATCCAATAGGCGCGGCTGTCTCCAACATTGACCAAATAAAGTTCGTGACTGTTATTCGCGGGTACATCCTGAGAAACTTTCACTTTTTGAGGCAACTGGAGGGCCATCACCAAAGTGGTTCCCATGCGCTCCCGCAACTCTTTTCCTTGCTCGTTATTTTGAGCGGAAATCACATTATTCACAACTTTCACTATTTCTTCGAGTTGTTTGATGACCATTGCTGGCGCCATCAACTCTTCTTGTTCGGCGATTTCGGCGAGCAAATTTTGGATTAAAGCTTTCAGCGATTGCACGGCTAACTGACTGGCAACTTCTCCTCCTTCGTGGCCTCCAACCCCGTCGCAAACCATTGTCAAGTAAGGAATTAGTTTGTCATTTCCGGCACTTTTTATCGATTGAAAATCAGCAGCAGTCGGATAGCAACTATCTTCATTTTGGGAGCGGTGCGGCCCGGTATCGGTGATGCCGACTACTTCTAAATGCAGGGGCAATTTAGCAGCTTGTTCTAATAGTAAATCGTTAAGTTCCAGGGCGATCGCATCTAAGTTCATGCTGCTGCGGCGCATAAACAGACAAATCTCTCCGAGTTTCGACTGTACCTCAGGCTGCGCCGAGTCCACCAAACCAGACCACACATCTCCCAAATCCTTCAGCGTCGGTACAAAATTACCTCGATGCAGTTCCACCAGACGCACCCGCCAACCTTCCACGCGCAAATTTTCCGGTACCAGCAAACTCGCAGCGACTCCTTGTTCGGAAAGCGGCGCCCACAGTTGGAGCATTTGCCACAGCCAGTAAACTTGGCGCGTGGCACTTGTCTGAGCCCAAGCTTGTAGAATAGAAGGATACAGGCTACCGAAATTATTGACCGGCACATTTTCCAACAACAGCACCTCTGTGGCTTCTGCTGCTTCCCCGAGCGAACAAAAGCCGTATACTTCGGGCGTATGCAGCCGCTGGGGATACAAATGCAGGTAAGGCATAATTCTATCCGGCAGTTGTTCGGGGACGCTAGGAGGAATAGACGGACGGCTGTCGAGCCAGATTTGGGGTGCAATGACAAAATATCGATCGGCGATTATCTTACCCGCCGGCACTTCCTCGACTGTGGGGCCCACCGCCCACAAATAGCGATAAATTAAATCGGTTTCGCAAGCTGCACACTTCTGGCTGCCAAAGCTATTGCCGGGATCGGAACAGCTCAGATTCGGGCAATAAATCGGTTCGGAGAAACTACTGATCATATCGAAATAGTTTGTGTAAAAACATTCTGAAGATATATGATTGCCACGCTCAAATTCAGGAACTTGAGAATAAACTGATTTTAGCCCCTATCAATTTCTTAACTGCCTTTGGGGCACGAGAAATTGTAGTTGCTGCCGGTGGACACCGGCTAAAATTGTAATTTAAGTTACTAAAATCTGACTTTGAGTACAATGGAAGCCTCAACCTGGTACCGCGATGTGAACAATCGCGATCGGGCTAGCAAGTCATAAAGCCTTGCAGAGTCAGTCGTTGGCAATTCTTAAATCTCAAATTTCAAATCTAAGATATTTCATAGTATCACCAATTCTTTTTATGTTCTGGACTCCCACGCTCCTTTGGTTGCTAGTTGGGGCTTTGCTCTGTTTGGCAGAGCTATTTCTCCCCACTGCTTTTGTTGCTTTTATCCTGGGACTGAGTGCCTTCGCCGTCGCTGGATGCTCTCTAGTTTTACCTTACGTTAATTTACAAATATTCCTGTGGATGGTATTTTCGACAGTTTTTGTGCTGCTGTCCCGGCGATTGATACCAAAAGGCAAGGCATGGGCGATCGCAGATTCTGACGAAGCTAAAACTTTAACAGAAATTCTCCCAGGAGAATCGGGGCGAGTGATTTATGAGGGGAATTCTTGGCAAGCTCGCTGCGAAGACACTTCTACCGCTATCCCCCCCAACCAAAACGTGATAGTCGTCGGCAGGAAAGGCACTACTCTGATAGTTTTACCAGAACATTTGCTGCATTCTTAAACAAAATGTGGAATTGGGAATTAGAAATTGGTAGTTGGGCATAGGGCATTGGGCATTGGGCATTGGGCATTGGGCATTGGGCATTGGGCATTGGGAATTGGGAATTGGGCATTGGGCATTGGGAATTGGCACTAACAAATAACCAATAACAAATAACCAATAACAAATAACCAACAGTCAATATTTAACAGTCAAGATTTATAGGAGGCGACCGTGGAACAATTGTTTTTACTCGTATTTTTAGCACTGGGCGGCTCAGCGATCGCAGGTTCCGTCAAGATTATCAATCAGGGAAATGAAGCGCTGGTGGAAACTTTAGGAAAATACAGCGGCAAGAAACTCGAACCTGGTTTGAATTTTGTCACACCGTTTCTCGATCGCGTCGTTTACGAACAAACAATTAGGGAAAAAGTCTTAGACATTCCGCCGCAAGCTTGTATTACGCGCGACAACGTTTCCTTCACTGTAGATGCTGTAGTTTACTGGCGGATTGTGGACTTGGAAAAAGCCTGTTACAAAGTCGAAAATCTTCAGTCAGCAATGGTGAATATGGTGCTGACTCAAATTCGCGCCGAAATGGGTCAACTCGACCTCGAACAAACGTTTACAGCCCGTTCTCAAATTAATGAAATCTTGCTCAGAGATTTAGATATTGTGACCGATCCTTGGGGAGTGAAAGTAACGCGGGTGGAATTGCGCGATATTATCCCTTCTAAAACTGTACAGGAATCGATGGAATTGCAGATGGCAGCCGATCGCCGAAAACGAGCGGCAATTCTGACATCCGAGGGCGAACGCGAGTCAGCAGTTAACAGCGCCAAAGGTAAAGCCGAAGCGCAGGTTTTGGATGCGGAAGCGCGGCAAAAAGCGACTATTTTGGAGGCGGAAGCTCAACAAAAGGCGATCGTGCTGAGAGCGCAAGCAGAACGCCAAAGTCAGGTTTTGAAAGCTCAAGCTACTTCTGAGGCTTTACAAATTATCGGTAAAACTCTACAAAATGACCCCAAGTCCCGCGAAGCTTTACAGTTTTTGTTAGCTCAAAACTATCTGGATATGGGATTAAAAATTGGCAGCAGCGATAGCAGCAAGGTGATGTTTATGGATCCGCGCAGTATCCCGGCTACGATGGAAGGATTGCGATCGATTGTTGGGGAAGGTAATAGTAATGAGGTGAAAAAATAGAAAGAAAGAGACGGCGATTGAAATCGCTTCTACACAAACGATGTCCGCCTCCGCGGACTAAGAATTAATTCAACCCGCGGAGGCGGGTTTCGTCTTTATAGCAGCGATTTCAATCGCCGAGTAAGTATCTTCTTCCTTCTTCCTTCTTCCTTCTTCCTTCTTCCTTCTTCCCTAAGATTCTTGAGCGAGAGTACATCGATCGCACAATCCAAAAAATTCCAAAGTATGATAATAAATTTTGAAAGAATGAGATTGTTGTAATTGGCTTTCTAGGTGGTGTACGGGGCATTCGTCGATCGTAATAGACGCACCGCATTCGAGACAAGTAAGGTGATGTTGGTCTTGGTGGGCGGCACCGTAGAGAGATTCGCCACTAGCAAGCGTTCTGACTTGCACGAAGCCCTCCCGCTTTAAACCGTCGAGGGAGCGGTAAACTGTTGCTAAGCCCATGCTGTGGTCGCTGTTACGCAGTTCTAGGTAGATATCTTGCGCTGAGAGCGATCGATTCAAGTGCTTGAGCAAGTGTAAAATACGCTCCTGACTGCGGGTGCGGTTGGTTCTCATAATTTTTTTGTCTAATCGGCTGGAATCAAATCTATCGCTGTTTCTAGGCTAGCTTAATTCGGGGCAGCAAAGGGCGATCGGCTTCCCGCCCGCGTTGTAGAATGAGGTGGCCGTAAATTTCGCATCACCTACACATTGCTGTGACTCAAAAATATTTTGCCCAAATCTATGTTACCCTCCGCCCTTCGGTTTTAGACCCGGCCGGTACTGCCGTACAGTCTGGTTTGCAACACATGGGATACGACAATGTTGAGCGCGTGCGGATCGGGAAGTACGTTGAATTGACGCTGACTGCTGCGGATGAGTCGGAGGCGCGCGAACAACTCGATCGCGTTTGCGACCAACTTTTGGCCAATCCAGTGATTGAAAACTATCGCGTTGAGTTGACTGAAATTCCTGTTGCTGTCGAGACAGCAGGGGTATAAAAATGAAATTTGGAGTTATTGTTTTTCCGGGTTCAAATTGCGATCGCGATGTGGTGTGGGTAACTCAAGGGTTGCTGCACCAACCGACGCGGATGATTTGGCACGAAGATACCGATATTTCGGATATTGACATCATTGTAGTTCCCGGTGGTTTCAGTTATGGAGATTATTTGCGGTGCGGCGCGATCGCCCGTTTTTCTCCGGCGATGCAAGCGACTGCCGAACACGCGAAACAAGGAAAGCTTGTACTCGGCATCTGCAATGGTTTTCAGGTGTTGACTGAAGCTGGTTTATTACCGGGGGCGCTGGTGCGGAATGCGGGATTGCATTTTATTTGCGATCGCGCTTCGTTGAAAGTCGAACGCGGTAATACGCCGTGGACTTCGGCTTATACTTCCGGTGAAATCATCGATTTGCCGATCGCCCACGGTGAAGGAAACTATTATGCCGATCCGGATACTTTGGCAGAGTTGGAAGAACACGATCAAGTGTTGTTTCGTTACTGTACAAGTGCCGGAGAAATTAGCGCTGCTGGTAATCCGAATGGTTCGTTAAATAATATCGCAGGCATTTGTAATCGCCAGGGCAATGTGTTAGGAATGATGCCGCATCCTGAACGGGCATCCGATCCAATGTTGGGCGAAACTGATGGAGTGAAATTGTTTCAAGGGTTGTTGATGGCAACTGTTGCTGCTGTTTTGTAGTTGCCATAACTCAGATACGTAGGGTGCGTCGCGATGGATAATCTACAAATCAACTTGATTTTATCCCAGCGACGCACCATACAAATGCCTGTTCTACAATACATTAAATTTATTGTGGTGTGGGCATATTGCCAGCCCCAAGAATAGAATTATAGCGATGAATAAGTTTAAAAAACGGTTGGGGAAAATGTCGCCACAAAAGCGACTTTATACTTTGGAAACTCTGCCGGGGCATTTGGCCCAGAGTGTTCAAGGGGAAAAGCTTCATCAGCTTTTAACGGATTTCGATTTCATTGAGGCGAAGTTGGAATTATTAGGGGTGCAGCCGCTAATTGAGGATTACGATTTAGCGACAATTTCTGATGTGTTGTTGTCGCCGGCGCAAACGAAAACGCTGAAATTGATTCAAGGGGCAATTCGCAAGTCGGCGCACGTTTTGGAAAGGGATAAAACTCAATTGGCAGGGCAATTTTTAGGGAGATTGCTACCTTATGAAATAACTAGGGTTATAGATAAATCTAAGTATTTTTGGGAGTATTTACCATTGATTTCTAGATTTTCTCCCCGTAAACCTGTCAAAAAACTGACGGAAAAAATCTCAGTATCTGATGAAATTAAAGCGATGCTAGAACAAGCAAAGCAATCGAAAAATCGTCCTTGGCTGCGGCCTTTAAAGGCTAATTTAGAACGGGCAAAGGAAGGGGCATTGCGGACACTTGTAGGTCATACTAGCCAGGTAAAGGCAGTGGCGATCGCGCCTGACGGCAAGACAGCGATTTCCGCTTCATATAAAACCATGAAAATCTGGGATACAGACACCGGCAGGGAACTGAAAACTCTCACCGGTCATACTCACTGGGTACAGGCAGTAGCGATCGCACCTGACGGCAAGACAGCGATTTCCGCTTCAAGTGATAAAACCCTAAAAATCTGGGACACAGACAGTGGCAGGGAACTGAGAACTCTCACCGGTCATACTGACGAGGTAAATGCAGTGGCAATTGCACCCGACGGTAAGAGAGCTATTTCCGCTTCAAGTGATAAAACCATGAAAATCTGGGACACAGACAGCGGGCGGGAACTGAAAACTCTCATCTGTCATAGTAGCCGTGTATACGCAGTGGCGATCGCACCTGACGGCAAAACAGCGATTTCCGGTTCACAAGATGATGACTTGAAAATCTGGGACACAGACAGCGGGCGGAAACAGAAATATCTTGGTACTAGCTGGGTAAGGGCAGTGGCGATCGCACCCGACGGTAAGACAGCGATTTCCGCTTCAAGTGATAACACCCTGAAAATCTGGAACACAGACAGCGGGCGGAAACTGAAAACTCTCACCGGTCATACCAGCTATGTAAATGCAGTGGCGATCGCACCCGACGGCAAAACAGCGATTTCCGCCTCAGACGATAAGACCCTGAAAATCTGGAACACAGACAGCGGCAGGGAACTGAGAACTCTCACCGGTCATACTGACGACGTAAATGCAGTGGCGATCGCACCCGACGGCAAAACAGCGATTTCCGCTTCAGACGATAAGACCCTGAAAATCTGGAACACAGACAGCGGTGCGGAACTTAAAACCCTCACGGGTCATACTTATAGGGTAAATGCACTGGCGATCGCACTCAACGGCAAAACAGCGATTTTCGCTTCAAGGGATGATACCTTGAAAATCTGGGATACAGACAGCGGTGCGGAACTTAAAACTCTCACCATTCATAGTTTCTGGGAATATACAGTGGCGATCGCAACCAGCGAAAAAATAGCGATTTCTGCTTCAAGTGATAACACCCTGAAAATCTGGGATACAGACAGCGGGCGGAAACTGAAAACTCTCATCGGTCATACTGAAAGGGTAACAGCAGTGGCGATCGCACCTGATGGCAAAACAGCGATTTCTGCTTCAGACGATAAGACCCTGAAAATCTGGGACACAGACAGCGGCAGGGAACTGAAAACTCTCACCATTCATAGTTTCGCGGTACTCACAATAGCGATCGCACCCAACGGCAGGACAGCGATTTTTGCGAACAGGGGTAACGCCCTGAGAATCTGGGACACAAAGAGTGGCAAGGAACTGAAAACTCTCATCGGTCATACTAGTTCTGTAAATGCAGTGGCGATCGCACCCGACGGCAAAACCGCGATTTCCGCATCAGATGATAACACCCTCAAAATCTGGGACACCGAGACAGGCACCGAACTATTAACCCTAACCGGTCATACTGACTCGGTAACAGCAGTGGCGATCGCCCCTAACAGCAAAATAGCAGTTTCTGGTTCAGACGATCGCACCCTGAAAGTCTGGGATCTGTTTAGCGGTGAAGAGGTTGCTAGTTTCAGCGGAGATGGTGGCTTCAATTGCTGTGCAATTTTGCCTGATGGGGTGAGTGTTGTAGCGAGCGATACGTCGGGCAGGGTGCATTTTCTGCGATTGGAGGGAATGCGCGATTTGGGTGATGCTGCTGGGCTAAATAATCTCATTTCTTTATTTTATAGTGGCTTGGTACTGGCGAAACAAGGGCCATATGAAGCAGCCCTAGCAAAATTCACGGAAGTTGTAGAAATAAGGCCGGATGCGTTGATTGTTTGGTGGGAACAAGGCAAGGTTTTGTATGAGTTGGAGCGTTATGCAGAAGCTGTTGTCAGTCTCGACAAAGCAAGAGAAATAGCAGGGAAAAATCGCTATTTTTGGTTTTGTCTGGGCTTTGCACTGATGAAGTGCGGCAGTCAAGAAACGGCGGGCGAAAGCTGGGGTTTTGCCATTAACATTCAGCCGGATGACTGCGATAGTTGGACTAAACAAGCCAAGGTGCTATTCAAGTTGGAACGATACGAGCAAGCTATTTGCTGTATTGATTTAGCGATTAAAATCGATCCAAATCAATATTGTATATGGGATTGGCGCGGGTTGGTTGTTATGCAAAAATTCGGACGTGCGGAAGAGGCAATATCCAGTTACGATCGCGCTTTAGAATTGCACCCTGACGATGCTGGGATATTGGATAATCGAGCTTACGCTTTACTAACATTAGGTCGTGATGACGAAGCAATGGCTGATTGGGATAAAGCTTTAGAACTAGATCCAAATTATGCTGGCGTTTATTATAACAAAGCTTGCTATTTTGCCTTGCAGAATCAGGTGGAGTTAGCGCTGGAAAATTTGTGGCGTGCGATTGAATTGCAACCGGAAAGATATCGAGAGTTAGCGAAAACAGATGCGGATTTTGATGGGATTAGGGGTGATGTGCGGTTTCAGGAGTTGTTGTTGGGTGGTTAGAAATCCTCGGCGGTTGGAAACCCGGCGGTTGGAAACCGCCTCTACACAAACGATGTCCGCCGGACGCCGACGAAGAGGGTATTCGGAGCTCGAAAATTATCGGGTGAAATCTTCAACCCGCGGAGGCGGGTTTTGTCTGTGTAGCAGCGGTTTCCAACCGCCGGGGTTTTTGGGATTTTCGCATTTTTGGATTGATGGGCGATCGCATTTTTGGATTGATGGGCGATGGCTTACGCCCCGCTACGCTACGACTTTTGGGGAAATGTGCGATCGGGCGATCGACTTGATACCAATCAATTTGTAGGGGTGAAGCATTCGGGCGAAAATTGTTGATTCCCAACCTACCATCTAATACCCGAATGCTTCACCCTCCCCCCACAGACAAGTCATAATTACCAAATATTTTGCTTGATGCGCGATGTCACCGCATATTTCGTTTTGACAAATAGCCCGATCGCGATCGAGATCCTTTGGTGGGGGCAGGGCGAAGCATTTGGGTATGAAATCTTGGGTTTTTTGTTCTGAATTGTCGCCCAAATGCGAGAGCCCCTACGAATAATTTGATTAATTTTGGGGGAAATGTGCGATGGCTTACGCCCCGCTACGCCCCGCTACGCTACGACTTTTGGGGAAACGGGCGATGGCTTACGCCCCGCTACGCTACGACTCTTCAACCCGCGGAGGCGGGTTTTGTCTGTGTAGCCGCGGTTTCCAACCGCCGGGTTTCCAACCGCCGGGTTTCTGGGATTGCTTCGTTCCTCTCTTCGGACAGATTAGAAACTAATCATCCCCATCCAATCCCAACGGCACAAAATACTGACTGTAAACCACACTATCCGGTGCCCACAGCGGCCGCCAATAAACACTTTGAATCACCGCCTTCTCCCCATCACCCTCAGCAGGCCACTCAAAACTGACGATCGCAATATTGCCATAACCCACAATCTCATCACCCTCTTGCAGCCACCGATTCCGCCACAACAGCGCTATCAAATTCCACAAACGACGCAACAGTAACAACAGTTTATTTTTAGGTAATATACTTGACGAATTACCATCTTCATGCTGCAAAAACACCCGAGATCTTTGCCGCTTCATCCAGTCAACTCGATAACCCCAATCAGGCAAAGATTGCCTATCCCTCACAACAGCAGCCACAGCCTTCTTCCTGCCACGCCTCGGAATCTTCACCAACTCCAGCGGCTCATTCCATCCCAAACGTTCGTGCGATCGCTCAGGAAACAACGACTTAATCTTAGTATGAATTACATGAGTTGTCCACTCCTCATTAATAAAAGCACTAGCCGTTAACTGCGCCAAAACAGACAATCTTTGACTCGCAATTTTCAACTCTCCATTCACCCCAGATACAGACGGTAAACGCTCAATCTCAGAGCGAGAATCGCCAAAATGACAATCCGACCAATAACTCAACCGCACAGCACCAGCATAGTGGATATCCCCCGTCAAAACAATCACCCGATCGCGCTGCTTAAAAAACTCCGACAACAGCTTCACAAAAGCCAACTCATGAAAATTCCAAGCATCCCCCGCATCGGTATTAAAAACCTTTCCCTGTTCCACATCCCGCCTTTGCACCGCATCAATAATCCATAAACCCACCAAATTAGTCGGCACCACAACCAGCGTCGCCTCGATCGCAAATTCCCCAGATTTATTCAGCAACTCAGTCTCCCGCAAAGGCTGCTGAATTTGCTCATCAAAACCTTTGTGAGTCAAAAGCATCGGCGGGGCGATCGCACTTTCGGGCGGATAGCCCCGCCAAGTCCGCGTATCCAGCACAATCACCTCATGCTTAAAACTTCTCACGGTAAAATGCCAATTCAAAACCTCATCATCTCGATCCAAAATCAAAACATCTTCATCTAACTTAAACTTCGGCAAACCAGTTTCAATATCAACCGCCGGAATCCCCAAATACCCAGCAGCATCCTCCCAAACACCAACATCAGTCCCCGCCGAATCCGACCACTTTTTAGCAGCTTTTAATAACTTATCTCCTACTCTTCCATACTCGAACTGTGCGGGCGTATTTCCCCAACTCTGAAACACAGCATAAGCCAGCAAAGCATTCTGCACCACCCGGCGGCCCAGCGGCTTCCCCAACACCCGGTAACACCACTCTCGATTCAAAAAGCAATCATCGCTAACATCATGGTCATCGCAAATCATATAAGTAGAAATATTAGCCAGCGCCCGCCTCACTCGCCACAAATTGCGACAAAAACCGTCAAGTTCTACAACTTCTCTATCCCAGACTTTTGCTTGCTTAGAATCTTGACAAATATCGTTACCCTTCGGAAAACTATCGCACCAAAGCACAGGAGACCAAACTAACAAATACATCGCGCAATATTCGCCCAAACCAAACAAGTGACTTTTAGCCTTATCCGGTTTATTCACCAACATCGCCGTAAAACCGCCAAAATCTCTAGCAATATCGCTGCGAGTCCCCGGCTGCAACTCAATTGGTTTTTTGTATTCAGACTCAGCATCAGACGCTTTCTGAATTGGCGATTCTCTAAAAATTTCCCTCTCTTGGCGAATTACATTTTTCTTTTCCGATTTCTTAGGTATACTGGTACACAAATTCTTTTTTATTTGGGCATCATTCATCAGGGGCAGATTCTCTTCCCAGCCCAACAGTGTATCGCCAGCATCAGTCAAGGCCCACAGCATCGCATCGGCAACGTCATCGCCGTAAATTTGGTCACCCGTTAAAAACAGTTGGTGGGGGCGGAAATTTGCCATACCTGCAAACTGTTCGATCGAATTATCCAAGATTGGCAGCGCATCTCTGCCGTCTCCGTGGGGCTTGCGACAAGAACCGTGCACTATACGCAAATAGTTTAAATCCCTTGGTGGCAGGGCAAAAGTCGGCAACCCGTGAGCGAAATAACCGATCGTCTGCGGCCCCAAAACTGACAAATCAGCAGCAGTCGGCCACAAACAAGAAAGGAGATTTTCCTGCTCATTTTCTGGGACTCCCACCGACGGCGACTCCTGACTCCCCGCAAACTCAATGTCATAAGCATAAATTTGCCCGTATGTCAAGATATCTCTGTCGATTGGTTTAGCAGTCACGGCCGCTACGTGCAGGTATTTGCCAAGCCGCACAGTAGAGCTAGCACCTTGCAGCAAGGGCGTACCGACAATTTCACCAGTGCCGCCCTCAGTCGCATAAACCTTGAGTTTGACTTGACGGGGTGCTTTCAAAGCCAGCCAAACAGTTACGCCCCCAGTTTCAATTCGGCGCAAAATCGGGCCTGCAAGAATCAGCGGCAAATGATGAATTCGATGATTTAATGGTGTCCACGACATAGGAATTAAACAAATAAAAATTAAATAACGGGTTTTTGGCAAAGTATCTGTCAGCCGATTTGAGATTTGAGATTTACTCCATATATCAATCTGGAAGCTTGAACTAGGATCTGAAATTTGGAGCTCACCACTATAGGACTACGTGGCACGGTATCCGTTTTTCGGTTCCTTCTTCCACTTAATTAATGCTAAGTCTGTCAACTCATGTCCGCCAAATTGTAACAATTCATTAAGGAAAATTAATAATCACTATGCTACAAGAACAAGATTTACAACATTTTTTAGATTCAGTCCCCCAGCTCGCAATTAAACCACCAGCATCCCCTGTAGAACCCAACAGCGCACCGATCGATCTATCACCTTTAGATCGATCGATCGATCGCCATCCCCTGACAGTGGCTCCAGAAACACCGATCGCCGAAGTCTTGGCTCTCATGAACCCGATGCGCGTCTCCTGTCAGCTTTGTAGCGAAAAACAAAAGAGTCTTAAGAACACGGCCAAGCGCAGTTGTGTCATAGTCGTGGAGGACGATCGCCCGATCGGCATTTTTACAGAACGGGATATCGTTAAGTTAACTACTCTGGTAAATTGTGCGATCGGACTGACAATTGCTGAGGTAATGACTCACTCGCCCATTACCCTCAAACAATCCGAGTCTCAAGATATTTTCACCGCTATATTCACCTTGCGCCAGCACTCCATCCGGCACTTACCCGTAGTCGATGAGGACTCGCGACTTGTCGGAATCATCACCCGCGAAGCCATTCACGAAGCCCTACAACCAGTGAACTTGCTAGCAAATTTGCGCTGTGCGGGAGATGTCATGACAAAAGAAGTCATTTGTGCCCCAAAGACTGCCTCAGCCCTCGAATTAGCCCAGCTCATGGTCAAAAATCGATCCCATTGCGTCGTCATTGTCGAAGACCAAATTCAGCATCCACAGCGGATCGTACCAATAGAAAAGTATCAAATCCCGATCGGCATTGTCACCGAGCGCGACATCGTGCAGTTTCACGCCCTCGAATTAAACCTCTCGGAAATCTCAGCGGCTGATGCCATGAGTGCGCCTTTATTTTCCATATCTGCCACCGATTCCCTCTTCCGCGCCCACCAGGAAATGCAGCGCCATTGCGTCTGCCGTTTGGTAGTAGTTGGCAGTCACGGAGAGCTTTTGGGTGTTGTTTCTCTGACAAGTTTGCCGCAAGTTTTTAACCAATCTGAGATGTACGGGACGATCGAGCTTTTGCAGCAAGCAGTAGACGATAGAGCCGCCCAATTGCAGAAAACCAACGAACTTTTACAGCAAGAAATTTTAGAGCGGCAGCGCGCCCAAGAAGCCCTGCACCAAGCTCACGAAGACTTAAAAAAACAAGTTGAAGAGCGCACCGCCCAACTTTTAGAATCAAATAAATTATTAAGACGGGATATTATCAAGCGCCAGCGAGTAGAAGAAGTGCTGCGGAAAAAGCAAACCTGCTTGAAAAATCAAGCAGAGCAATTAGAGCAAACAGTGCGGAAATTGCAGCAAACTCAAACTCAATTAGTCCACACCGAAAAAATGTCTTCTTTGGGACAAATGATTGCCGGTATCGCCCACGAAATTAACAATCCGGTTAATTTCATCTACGGCAATCTTTCCCACACGAGTCATTACATCAAAGAATTAATTCAACTATTAGAACTTTACCAGCAGCACTATCCCGAACCAGTCTCGGAAATTAGGGAAGCAGCAGCAGATATGGAAATCGATTTTTTGGTGGAAGACTTATCTAAGATCGTGTCTTCGATGCAAGTTGGCACCGATCGCATCCGCCAAATAGTCCTGTCAATGCGAAATTTTTCGCGATCGGATCGAACTAGCGTCAAATTCGTTGACATTCACGAGGGACTCGACAGCACTTTGTTGATTTTGCAGCACAGGCTCAAAGCTCACGGCGGACATCCAGGTATTCAAATTATTAAGGAATACGGCAATTTGCCCAGCGTCGAGTGCTGTGGAGGTCAGATCAATCAAGTGTTTATGAATATTATCGGCAATGCTATTGATGCTTTGGATGAAGCAATCCAGAAGGGCCAATGGAGAAAGGGAAATGGGAAAAATCCACCGCCGTTAATTCCTAGTTCTCCATTGACTCTTCCCGCAATTACAATTCGCACTGAAGTTGTTGCTGGCGATGTTGTAGCGATCCGCATTTCCGACAACGGCGGGGGCATACCGGATGAGATTTGCAGGCAACTATTTGACCCGTTTTTTACTACCAAACCAGTAGGTAAGGGGACTGGGCTGGGGCTGTCTATTTCCTATCATTTAGTTGTGGAACAGCATGGGGGGCGGCTGGAGTGCGTTTCGGAAGTTGGACTGGGGACTGAGTTTGCGATCGAGATTCCGATCGTCAGAAGGCAGTTGACAGCGGACAGTTGACAGTTGACAGCGGACAGTTGACAGCGGACAGTTGACAGTTGGCAGTTGGCAGTTGGCAGTTGGCAGTTGGCAGTTGGCAGTTGGTAGGGGCGGTGTATCTCAGTTTTGCATTTGTAGTGCTGTCGGGAGCTCGCGTATTTTACAATACGCGAGCGGGGACGCTCGCACTGTAAAAAAAATGCTTTTTGCAAAAATGCTCCCGGTAGGGGCGGTGCCCCTGTGCCCGCCCTCAGTTGACAGTTGTCAGATTTTCGGAACTCCGACACTCTCCCCAAATCTCCCACTCGGAGACTCTCGCCCTCGCCCGTCGCCGCTCAATTACTAAAAATTCACAATTTTTTACACAACACTCAAAACCGCAGCAAAATCACTCTTTCCTAATCTAAAATCTCAAATCTCAAATCCAAAATCGTCTAATTTTGGCATCCCAGGCCCAATTAACCCAACTTACTTTCCGCTTTGCCTCATCCACTAGCGCCTTTGTTCCCCCTCCACTTACCCCACAAGCCATCAACTGCACCCATCCTAGCCCCAAACCCAAAGACCGAGATTATTTGAGAAGTTAATTTTTGTTTTGTTTTTGTACCTCTTTTTATTAAGAAAGTATTCTAAAACTTAAATAAAATCTAAAATATTTATAAAAATAGATTTGTAAATCAAAAAACCAGCTAAGATGCCCAAAGATGCAAAATAAATAGAATTACTAGCATTTTCATTTCGAGAGCCCCTTTCTTTTCCTCGTAAGTTAGCTAATAATGCTTTCAACGAGCTTTCCGCACAGCAACTCCAAACTAGACAAGAATGGGATTGCGGTAAGGGCATTGGAGGAAAGGTTATTGCATTGGGGCTATCCGCTAAACACTGGACAAAAGTGGACGAGATAGCCAGTCTAAGTCTTTAACTAGGCTACGTTAGTAAGGTCACGACACCTACGAGTGCTTTCCAGCTTGTAGCTATGTCGCCGGAGATT
>NZ_JAEQCE010000094.1:0-20919 GCF_020738665.1 Microcoleus sp. PH2017_08_TRC_O_A | reverse complement strand
TTGGTTTCACGTACTTTGCCATATTAGTATTATGGATCGCCATGTACGCATTGTCCAGTCTTGTCCAATAAATTAATGATTAGAGGCATACCGATCGCCTCCACCGGCAAACAATTAAGTCAAAAAGCCTACTTATATCCAGGTATTGCCACAGTTATCTTTGTCGTGTCGCTGTTTGTGGCCGTCGGAAATTCCGCAGCATTCAACTTTCTGCTGTCAGCCTACCTCGCCGGTGCAGCTTACTACTTTATCTATCAACTGTGCGGCAAACACAAGCCGTGGTGGGTATTGCTTGGTACCGCTTTAGCTACAGTTCTGATATTGCTCAGCCCCTTATTGATTGGATTTATCTTAGTATTTAGAGAAATTTTGCCCGGTCGCTTGCCAGCAGAAGGCGAAGAAATCAGTTTTTTGCCTTTTTTAATCAGAATGTTCTTCGGGGCGGGTCTGATGGAAGAATTGCTGAAAGCCTTGCCCGTTTTGGGAGCTTTGATTCTGGGCAATTTGCTAAAAAATCCGTGGCGCGATCGCATCGGCGTTTGGGAACCATTAGACGGAATTTTATTAGGAAGTGCCTCAGCAGTCAGCTTTACACTATTAGAAACCCTGGGACAGTACGTCCCCCATATCATCCAAAATGTCACCCTGCAAGCAGGCCCCGAAGCCGGACAATTAGTAGGATTGCAATTGCTAATTCCCCGAATTTTGGGTTCCGCCGCCGGACACATGGCTTACAGCGACTATTTGGGATATTTTATCGGTTTGAGCGCCCTCAAACCCACGAAGCGCTGGCAAATTTTAGGCGTAGGTTATTTCAGCGCTTCCGCACTTCACGCCTTGTGGAATGCGTCAGGTGCAGTCAGCGTACTTTTGCTAGCATTAGTCGGAGTTTTGTCCTATGCGTTTTTAGTAGCCGCAATTTTGAAAGCCCGGGCTTTGTCTCCCAATCGATCGCAAAATTTTGCAACTCGAATATTTTCCGAAAAATGATTGCTGAGAGCTTAATTGTTAACAGTCGCGCGCGTCAAGCTGCCATTTTTTTCTTGTGTTTCAACCAGCTTAAACCTGCCAGTGCTAAACCTGTCCCTGCAAATGTTATCGGTTCGGGAACTGGTTCGGCTGCGGTATCCACTAGGGAGTAAGAAACCCGCGCACTGCTGATAATTGTACGACCTCTGCCCAAATAACCCTGCCTGTTGCTAACTATTGTCTCACCATACCCCCAGAAATAAGATGCCCACGTACTGATCGCCTCCTCGGTACCCATATACCAGGTTGCCCTGCTCTCAAACTTGATGTAATCAGTCCCTCCTCGTGCCTCTTCTCTCGTCGCATACTCCACACCCGATGCTTGCAGTCCGCGAAAATTCCCTTGATTAAATAAAGCTATAGCCCCTGCTAAATCATAGTCATTTTTATAGACCCTGATAGGGGTGTTAAATCTTCCCTCACCCACTGCAATTTTTTCAGATCCTATTCCTGTCAGTGAGGAATCACTAAACTTAAAAAAACCACTACCTCCACCCTTTTCCACTTGAAAATTGTAGGTAAGGACGGCTGCTTGTGCTTTCTCAACTGCTGCCACTGACACCGCTGCAAAACCTAGAATTGTGCTGGCGATCGCACTTCCGAATCTCTGCCGTTGTTTCCGATTCATAATTTGCCTCTTCGCTACATTAAATTGGCGTGATTTTCTGTGATTGTTGGTCTGATTTTTCTTCTTAAAACCGCCCTTCACTGTTTGTTGTTAAGAGCGATCGCACCCATCATACCGCCCTTTTTTTCTGGGATTTAAACCAACTCAAACCAGCCAGTGCTAAAGCTGTACCCGCAAATGTTAAGGGTTCGGGAACCGGTTCGGCTGCCGTATCCACTAGGGTGTAAGACATAGGCACGTAGTTAAGCTGTTGACCCGCACCTCGGTCTATTATTTGTCTTAATTGACCGCCACTTAAGTATGTAATTAGGATACTACTGTATCCCCAAAACAAAGGTTTCCCATTGCCCATAGCAGGATACATACGCCAAACTGCCGAGCCCTCATATCTAGTATAAACAGGCCCTCCTTCTGCATCCGGAATGTTAGTTTCTGAAATCGAGTAGTCGCCACCGCTTGCTATCAGTCCCTGAAATTCCCCACCCTTGAACTCAGCTTTTGCCCCTGCTAAATCGTGGTATTTTTGAGGTGGCTTTTCTTCATATAGGCCCCTGCCAGAGGGAGCTGTAAAACCATTAAATTGTCCCTCAGAAACTGCTATTTGTTCAGTTTCTCCGCCTGTAAGCGAGGAGTTACTCAATTTAAAAAAACCGCTCGATCCGGCCACTTGAAAATTGTAGGTGAGGACGGCTGCTTGTGCTTTGTCAACTCCTACCAATGAGACGGCTGCCAAACTTAAAATTGTGCTGGCGATCGCACTTCCTAATCTCTGCCTTTGTTTTTGATTCATAGTCGGCCTCATCAGATTTTACTTAAGTTTAGTTTGTTGCTGACAGCGATCGCCAGTAAGTATCCGCATTCTTAACATAAATTCTTTTGAATTCAAAGATTGCCCAATCTAAATATCGAATTACTACGGATGCGATTTCTCCCAAATTTGTATTATTTGTTACTTGTTGACTGGGAATTTTTTGCCCAAACAACAGAAATGTTCGATCGTCCTGGAAAAATATGCCGATCGGTTTGTATTGTGGCGATGTGTCGGGCGATTCACGATCGGGATAACTAGGCTTCACAGATTCAATTTCATATTTTAGCGATTTTGTCAATACCCAATTCCCTGAAAAGGGATCGGGTTCCTACTGCCTTTGGCCGTCTGCCTTCTGGCTTCTGTCGCCTGCCTTCTTCCCTGTTTCTTCTTCACCTGTCTTAGAAATTCTTCACCGAAAAACCGGCGGGAAGCCCCTGGCGACCGACTTGGAGAGGAACGCTGCTGCGGCGACCGCCGCCTTGAGCTATCTTTAGTCATATGTGATATAATTAGCGGTATGGAACAAGTTTTGACAGTAGCTTGCAAGATTGAAGTCTCTCCCGAAGTTGCCCCTAAGTTGGAGGCAACGCTTCAGGCGTTTTCTGATGCTTGCACCTACATCAATCAAACTGTTGACCCTAAGCTGACAAATAAACCCCGCATTCAAGGCTTGGTTTATGAGCAGGTGAGGGAGCAATTTGGGCTGTCTGCCAACTTAGCGATTCGGGCAATCGCCCGTGTCTCTAGCAACCGTAAAACCGCCAAACAAAAAGGCAATCCCGTCCGAGCATTTAAGCCAACTAGCGTTGACTATGACGCTCGAATCTTTGCTTTTAGAGAGAAGGATTGGACGGTTAGCCTGACGTTGGTGGGCGGTCGGGAACGCTTCAAACTTGCCATTGGTAATTACCAGGTTGGACTGCTTAAGGGAGCGAATCCTAGCAGTGCGACCTTGTGCAAGCGTCAGGATGGAAGCTACTACGTCAACATCCAGATTAAGTCTGAGGCGACCGAGCCCATCCCATCCAAACGAGTGATTGGCGTAGATCTCGGTCGCAGAGATATTGCAGTTACCAGCCTTGGCGATCAGTGGGATGGAAAGCAGATAACGGACGTTAGAGACAAATTTGCCAGAGTCAGATCATCGCTCCAACAAAAAGCCTCGAAAGGCACAAGATCTACTCGCCGCAGGGCAAGACAGATTTTGCAACGGCTGTCGGGACGTGAACGTCGCTATCAAACTTGGCTAAACCATAACATCAGCAAATTGATTGTGCTGTCTGCACTTCAACACAATGCCATCATTGCGATTGAAGATCTGACAGGAATTAGAGAACGCACCAATCAGCAACCTCGAAGCAAGACGGAACGTAGACGCTCTAACATTTGGGCATTCTTTCAACTGCGATGGTTTCTGAGCTACAAAGCCGTGAAATACGGGGTGGAAGTGGTGGCTGTCAATCCTGCCTACACCAGTCAAACTTGCCACAAGTGCTTGCACATTCATCCGATAAAAGGCAAGTCTTATCGAAGTGGCAAAGTGTTTAAGTGTGGACACTGTGGCAATCATTGTGATGCTGATGAGAATGGTTCAAAGGTGATTTCAATCGTTGGAGCATCCGTAAACATGCTCGGAGGTTCGGTGTTGTCTTGCAACCTTGCAGACTGCATCAGGGCTACAGAAAGCCCCCGGCTTAAGGTCGTGGGGTAGTTTACAAATAGTTTGACTGTGGTACTATCTGGATGGCTGTGAGTCGATCGGGAAGCCAACGGGCTTGATTCCTGTGGTGGAGGAGAATCCAGGAGTGCTAGATAGGATGTCATTGGGATACGGAAATGTTTTCGGTCAGCGAAGTCAACTCGAACCCCTCCGCATTGGGGTTATTGGAGTTGGCAATATGGGTCAGCACCACACGCGAGTTCTGAGCTTGCTCAAAGATATCGAACTCGTAGGTGTTGCAGATATAAATGTAGAGCGGGGAATTGATGTAGCAAGCAAATACCGGGTTCGCTTCTTTGAAGACTACCGGGATTTGCTTGCCCACGTAGACGCAGTTTGCGTCGCCGTTCCAACTCGCCTGCACCACCCTGTGGGGATGTCTTGTCTCCAAGCAGGGGTTCACGTTTTAATTGAAAAGCCGATCGCGGCTAGCATTGCTGAAGCCGAATCTTTGGTCAATGCGGCTGCTGAAGCCCACCGGATTTTACAAGTGGGTCACATCGAGCGCTTCAATCCAGCTTTTCAGGAACTCGGCAAAGTGCTGAAAACTGAAGAATTACTGGCATTGGAAGCTCACCGGATGAGTCCCTATTCCGATCGGGCCAACGACGTATCGGTAGTTTTGGATTTAATGATCCATGACATCGACTTGCTCTTGGAATTGGCAGATTCTTCAGTGGTGAAGCTGACGGCCAGCGGCAGCAGGGCCTCAGATTCAGGTTATTTAGACTACGTAACAGCGACGCTGAACTTTGCTAACGGCATAGTCGCCACTCTGACTGCCAGCAAGGTGACGCATCGCAAACTCCGTTCAATCGCCGCTCACTGCAAAAATTCTTTGACAGAGGCAGATTTTCTCAACAACGAAATCTTGATTCACCGACAAACAACCGCCAATTACGTGACGGATTACGGTCAGGTGCTTTACCGTCAAGATGGGTTGATCGAGAAAGTCTACACCAGCAATATTGAACCGCTCCATGCAGAATTGGAGCATTTTATTAATTGCGTGCGGGGTGGCAATCAGCCTTCTGTCGGAGGAGAACAAGCTCTCAAAGCTCTTCGGCTTGCAAGTTCGATCGAGCAAATGGCTCTCGACGGTCAAGCTTGGTATCCCAAAGAGCTAGAGTCTACTTTGCAAGTTAGCTAAATCGACAAAAATTGTGTCGTTTCCGGGTGCTTCTACAGTTTGGGTTGGTTGTTCGTTGAAAAGGGTAACTGTTCGGGCGCAACCGGATTCGATGTAAGTCGATTTGAGATTTTCAATTTGAGATTGACTTGCAGTATTGAATCTGAGGGCTTAAACAGTCGATTTGAGATTTTCAATTTTCAATTTGAGATTGACTCCTATCCTCTATAGGGGGATTCAACAGTCGATTTGAAATCTGAGATTTGAGATGAAAGAATTGACTCCAAAGATGAATCTGAGGGCTTGAACTAAAATTGAAATTTTGGGTTCTCTACAATCTAAGTATGGCAAGTATCTGTTTTTGACTCAAATTACAATTTAGGTAAAAAAACAGCGACTATTTGACGGCTGATGGTTTTGCTAACTAACTGATTTCCTTGAGGACTGAGGTGAATGCTGTCTCTATACAAAGTTGAAATTTGAGCCGCACAATTGGCTGCACAATTGAAAATGGGAAGAAAATCTATGTAAGTAATTTTCTCACGTTCGACGAGTTCGGCGAGACGCTCTCTAGCCTTGATTTCCCAGTCGCGAGAGCCAGAGTCGCCGAATTCGCCCCGCTTCGGCGTCACGGCTAGCAAAAACTTGACGTTGGCCGATACAGCTATTTTCTGGATTTGGCGAATAGCTTCTAAGTTGCAGCCGACTACATCGCTTTCGGCTGCTGGTGGTGCTAATTGGCGAGCCGGCAGTGTTGGTAGCAGGTAGCGGCTCAATAACTCTAGTGTCGCCGATCGAGGTTGGCGATCGGGATAAGATCGATCGCGCCCCACAACTTCAGCACAGGGAGCCGATGCAAACAAATCGTCCGTATTCAGCAGCAAAACCAAAACCTTTGCTCCAAAAACACCAAACCGCTTCGCATAAGCAAGTTGATTCCTCGGCCCCCAAGAATTGGCTGAAGCGTTGAGAACTTCAAAATCCGAATAGTTGACTTTTGCACCTGATTGTGAATCGCTCGTCAGATTCTGTACTTGCAGCCTCAACTGCCGAACCAGAATTTCCGAGATGGTATCTGTCTGATCTGTCCACCAACCGCCGTTGGCGACAGAATCACCCAACAGCAAGATACGCAGAGTTTCGGGAGTGGGAGTTGGGGCGATCGATCCAGTACGCATCGAATACTCGTTAATCTCGATCCGGTTCCCGAAGCGGCGCACCCTCTGGTTGGGCGCCAACAAATAGCCACACTCGGCATCGGCAATGTAAATCAAGGGATTACCAAAACCCAGCAGCACGCGCAGCAGCACTTCGATTGCAACCCACAATCCGGAGGTGAGGGCCAAAACGATCAGAACAACTTTCAAGAATTAACCTCGATCGAAAACGGATACTTGCTTGGGCACAAAAGTCGGGGAGATGCCAAAATTTTAAACCAAAGTTCAAGCCCCCAGATTCATGTCTGGAGTAAATCGACAGACTGCAAGTAAATCTAAAATCTAAAATCTAAAATCTAAAATCTAAAATCTGAAATCGACTAACCGCTGCTAAATTCCGGCTTTTACCGACAGTCCCCGCACAATTGAGTCATCCGAATCGCCCCCGTGGATATAGAATTCTAGAATATACCGTCAAAACCCGCCGTCAGCCGTCAGTGAAATTGGTGGTTTCAGGAAACCCGTGGACTTAAAACAAATATTCAAAACGCCGAATCCCATAATCGGTGTCGTACATTTACAGCCTTTGCCAACTTCTCCCCGCTGGGGCGGGAACCTCAAAGCTATTATCTCAAGAGCCGAGCAAGAGGCTACTGCGCTGGCTTCTGGCGGCGCAAACGGTATCATAGTCGAGAACTTTTTCGACGCTCCTTTTGCCAAAGACAGCGTAGATCCGGCTGTGGTAAGTGCCATGACTCTGGTAGTCGAGAGGCTAACCAATCTGGTGACACTGCCGATCGGTATTAACGTGCTACGAAACGACGCCCACAGCGCGATCGCCATCGCCTCCTGCACGGGAGCCCAATTCATCCGCGTCAACGTCCTCAACGGCATCATGGCTACAGATCAAGGCTTAATTGAAGGCCAAGCTCACCAGCTACTGCGCTACCGCCGGGAATTGGGCAGCGATGTCAAAATATTCGCAGACGTGCTAGTCAAGCACGGGCGCCCCCTCGGCAGCCCCAACTTAACCACAGCCGTCCAAGAGACGATCGGGCGCGCCTTAGCCGACGCCGTAATCCTTTCTGGCTGGACAACCGGCAGCCCTCCCAATCTCGAAGACTTAGAACTCGCGAGTGCAGCAGCGGGGGAAATTCCTGTTTTCATCGGCAGCGGCGCCTCGTGGGAAAACGTTTCCACGCTCATGCAAGCCGCCGATGGTGTAATTGTATCGAGTTCCCTGAAGCGAAACGGCCGCATCGAGCAGCCGATCGATCCGATCCGCGTCAGTCAGTTTGTCGAAGCCGCCCGCCGCAGCTTTTCCCAGAAAGAGCTCGAACAACAAAACATTGAGACAAATGGTTCAAGAGGGTCAACACCGGAACCGGGCAAAGTCAGTCAATTTTAGATTTTAGATTTTAGATTTTAGATTTGAGTCCACAGATTCATCTGGGAACTCGAACAAAAGTCTAAAATTTTAGTATCGACTCTGACCCTCGTGTCGGAAACCAAATACCCGTTTTGGGGTGGGTCGGAAGTAAAATGTAAAATAGGAATGGGCCAAAGAGGGAATCGGCCAAAGAGGGCATCGGGAATCGGCCAAAGAGGGAATCGGCCAAAGAGGGCATCGGCCAAAGAGGGCATTAGTTAGTTGTTGGTGCTTCTATAGCGGTTTTCAGAAAGATGAGGTATGACTGACAGCTTATATAAGCACTAAACTGGGCACAAGCCCAACTACGTCCGCGAACCTTTTTGAGAAGTGCTATATGTTATTTATCGTATGTATGTTTGTTGTTAGTTGTTGGTTCTAATGCCCAATGCCCTGTTTGCCCAATTCTCAATTCTCAATTCTCAATTCTCAATTTTCAATTCCCCATTCCCCATTCCCCATTCCCCATTCCCCATTCCCCATTCCCCATTCCCCATTAGCAATTACCAAATCAAAAAAATGATTCGCCGACGTTCAACCCCTTGGATTCATCGCTGGTCTAGAACTGCGATCGCAGCCATCGCAGCCATCGGCGTCGTAGAAACGGCCTATCTGACGATCGCTAAATTCACGACAGGCTCAGTCATTTGTCCCACCAGCGGCTGCGACAAAGTTCTCAACAGTCCCTACGCTACAGTTTTTGGCACAGTGCCTTTAAGTTTATTAGGTTGTCTGGCTTACCTGAGCATCGCAATTTTGGCACTCGCTCCCAAAGCCGTCAATCCAGACACCAATAAAGGTCTGCACTCTCAACTAGAAAATCAAACTTGGCAAGCGCTATTTATCATCACCGCTGCGATGGTAATTTTCAGCAGCTATTTGATGTATTTGATGTCTTTTGAAATTAAGGAACTGTGCATTTACTGCATCAGTTCCGCCGTATTTGCGCTGTCGCTGTTTGTGCTGGTGCTAGTCGGCCGCGAGTGGGAAGATATCGGACAGTTGGTGTTTACAGGTATTTTGGTAATGATGGTAAGTTCGATCGGCGCCTTGGGACTGTATAACAGCGTCAGTTCACCTGCTCCTTTTGTTTCTTCTACCCCCGGAATTCTACCCCCAGCCGTGACTACAACCTCCGGCCCTGCACAAATTGCTTTAGCCCGCCACCTCCGACAAATTGACGCCAAAGAATACGGTGCTTACTGGTGTCCCCACTGCCACGACCAAAAAATGCTATTCGGCAAAGAAGCAGCCAAAATAATTGATTATTTTGAATGCGATCCGAAAGGGCAAAATTCCCGTGCTGAAATTTGCCAAGCTGCTGCTACGAATATTAAAGGTTTCCCGACTTGGGAGATTCAAGGTCAGTTTTATTCGGGGACGCAAACTTTGGATAAACTCGCCGATTTATCCGGTTACACGGGCCCGCGCAACTTTCAAAACTGACAGAATAGTTAGAAATTTTAGATGACAGATTTTAGATGGTGAAGCAGTAAATATCCGTAGGCAAGTTATTTGCTCGTTTCCTAGTGCTGCGAAATTAATCTCAAATCTGCCATCTAGGATTAATATTTATAAATTAGTAAAAATTAGTCAGGTCGAAATTTGCCAAAAAGTGGTGACTATCTACTAGGCTGTCTGCGAATAAATACTATAAATTTTACACAAAAACTCCAGAAACCGGGTTTCTGCTGCCAGAGTCATTACACTCAAATGGCACTCATTCGATCGCTATTCTGAAAATTATCTGCGTTCATATAGCGGTTCGATCGAAAGATTAGCGGACGCTTTGTTCAGTTGACAGTTGACAGTTGACAGTTGACCGCACGGGTAGCACTTGACAAAAAAAGTAAGAGGATTGGAGTAATGAATAGTCTGATTTTAATTTATCCCGAAAAAGGTTCCGGCTTTAAACCAATTTTTTATGGTAATCGGTAAGTGGTTCAACAGTTGACAGTTGACAGTTGACAGTTGACAGTTTGAGAGCGATCTCTACCTAGAAGGAAGAGGATTGGAGTAATGAATAGTCTGATTTTCATTTCTCCCTCAAAGGTTCCGGCTTTAAACCAATTCTTTCTGGTAAAAGGTAATCGGTAATCGGTAGAAAGGGTCTCTTGGGTTTATGGTGGATATGGTATCAAACACAACTCTTCGCAATTCTGTGATGCCCTCGGAGTAAGGATATCCGGTTTGCCGACCGCCACAAACTTATAAAAAATATCAGAAAAAAGGTGGCGTTTTAAAAGCTTAGAATCCAATTACCAATTACCATCACCAATTACCAATTACCAACCAGCATAGCGCACCGAAAAACTAAACAATTCGACAATCAAAAATCAACAATCTACCCATCTGCCGCACCGCACAACCGAAAAATTGCGATCGTCTAAAATCAAAAATATAAAATCGACTGAGCAGAACCCCGTGAAGACTTCAACAGTTGACAGTTGACAGTTGACAGTTGACAGTTTAAGAGCGACCTCTACCTAGCGCTCTTCTATCACTCACTTGAAAGGAAAAATATGACCATTTGATAATGCTTAGGGGCTTGCAGCTTAATACTATACCAATCATTTGGCTACTCCTTCGACAATACAATTGCATGGCTGGGATTTTATTTCTACGCAAGTCCCTTATCTAGTATGGCCTTAAGAATCGATTTTCTAACACCTTCCTTTGTTGGGAGCATTTGGGAAGAGATCCTTTGCTGTCCTGTCTTCGAGAATTTACTATCATGAAAGTGACGAAAGAGCGCTAGAAGTCCGAGGATTAGAGTAATGAATAGTCTAATTTTAATTTCTCCCTCACTCGTGTTCCGGCTTTCAACCAATTCTTTCTGGTAAAAACGATCGATATGTAGTAATACCTTATAGCCTTTCTCAAAAAGGTGAGGTATGACTGACAGGTTATATAACCACTGAAACCAAGAGGGCTCTCTTCCCAACAACGTCCGCGAATCTTTGTGAGAACCGCTATATATGCTCTTCAGGCGAGGCGAACATCCCCAGAATATGCTAAAAACTATCAAAAAATGGCTCGATCGAGAACGCCGAGTATTAATTACTGCGAGTGCCGTTGGCGGTACGGTGATTCTACTGCGCTGGTTAGGATTTTTGCAGGCGTTGGAATGGGCTGCTTGCGATCGCTTTGTACGCTGGCGGCCCCCCGAACCAATGGACTCGCGCATCGTCATTATCGAAATTAACGAAGCTGACTTGCAAAAATACGGCTACCCCATTTCCGATGCTGTATTGGCCCAATTGCTGCAAAAATTGCACGCTGGCAAGCCGCGGGCGATTGGCCTCGACGTTTACCGAGATTTGCCGACTCAACCGGGTAATGCCGAATTGGTCAAAACTTTTAAAACTATTCCCAACTTAATTGGGATTGAGTTAATGCCAGACGAAACCAGATTTGGAGTGCGCCCGCCTCCGGTACTGGAAAAGCTCGATCGCATCGGTTTCAACAACGTTGTCCTCGACGCTGACTCAAAAGTGCGCCGAACTTTGCTCTACGCTTGGCCTGGAAACGGCAAAACCCATCAAAGTTTCGCGCTGAGACTGGCTTTGCTTTACCTCGAAACCGAAGGGATTTCCCCTGAACCTGCAACAGTCAATCCTAAATACTTGCAGTTAGGTAAGGGGGTGTTTCAGCGTTTTAAACCGAATGATGGTGCTTACGTGCGATCGGACAGCCGCGGCTATCAAATTCTCACCAACCTGCGCCACCCACGAGGCAGTTTTCGCACGGTATCGATGAGCGACGTGCTTTCTGGCAAAGTACCGGTTGATTTTGTGCGATCGCGCGCTGTCTTGATCGGCTCAACTGCCCCCAGCCTCAAAGACTTTCACCAAAACGCTTACAGTTCTGGTTTGTTTGCTCCTCCCCAGCCAGTACCTGGAGTTGAGCTTCAGGCTAATTTCTTGAGCCAAATTTTGAGTGCGGCCCTCGACGGGCGCGAGGGTATTAAAGTTTGGCCAGAGGCGGCGGAGTGGCTGTGGATTTTACTGTGGTCTTGGACGGGAGCAAATGTGAGCTGGAAGTTGCGATCGCTCGGGCGATCGGCTTGGTCTTTATCAAGTATCTGTGTAGGATTAAGTGCTAGTTTATACATAGCATGGTTGGCCGGTTGGTGGCTGCCGTTAATTCCTTCCATCCTCAGTCTGTTGGGTTCTGGCTGTGCAGTTGTAGCTTATCTGGCTCACATACAAGAAGAACTCAAACGGTCTAAAGAATTTTTACAATGGCTAATCGATACAATTCCCGACCCAATTTTTGTCAAAGATAGAAATCACCGCTGGGTTGTTTTGAATCAGTCATATTGTCGGTTTATCGGCTATCCTTTAGAAATTTTAATTTCTCGCACCGATTACGAGTTATTTCCCCAAGCCGAAGCGGATATATTTTGGCAGCAAGACGAATTAGTATTGCAAACTCAGCAGCCACTAGAAAATGAAGAATATTTTACTGACGCTCACGGAATTACCCATCTGATTTCGACTAAAAGATCCCTGCATAAAGATGCTGCGGGGAACCTATTTTTAGTTGGAGCGATCAGAGATATTACCGAACGCAAGCGCCTGGAAGATGCCCTCAAGCAAAAAAATGCTGAACTCAGCCACCAAGCCTATCACGATGCTCTCACCGGTTTGCCGAACCGCAAAATGTTTCACGAATCCTTGCATCTGTCCCTGGAAAGAGCCTCCAGCAATCAGGAATTGGTAGCTTTACTGTTTTTAGATTTAGATGGATTTAAGTCAATCAATGATACTCTCGGACATCATGCGGGTGATTTGCTCTTACAAGCAGTGGCCGGGAGGCTCAAAAAATGCTTGCGCGGTAGCGATATTATATCGAGGTTGGGTGGCGACGAATTCACTGTCATCTTGCCGGGAATTCCTGGTAGCGAAGAAGCTGCGAAAGTAGCTCAAAAAATTTGTGACACCATTATGCAGCCTTTTACTTTAGAAGAACATACAGTTTCTGTAACTACAAGTATTGGCATTAGTTTGTATCCAATTGACGGTCAAGAGTCAGATATTTTAGTTAACAATGCTGATGCTGCGATGTATCGTGCTAAGGAAGGCGGGAAAAATCAATATCAATTTTCGTAATTAATCTCAGTTCAAAAACACAATCCAACTGTAAGTCAGTGGTGCCAACTTTTATGCTTAAGTTATTTTCAATTCTTCGACTTACAATCTTATTATAAAACATTGTATAAGATGTCATCTATCATTAGATAGATTTATAAAAATATGCAGCTTAAGACAGCAAATAGCCGTCTCATTTAAATGTTAAGAAATATAAAAAAATTGGGATTAGTTTCAAAAAAGACGGCAACGGCAAGCCCGCGCTCCAAACGGTTATGGAGTAAGTCATTCCCATAATAAATCGCAAATTGTAGCAGACTGGAGACCCAATTCAAATCGCCAAACAGCATTGATTAAAAAGAATTTAAGTAAACTTACAAAAATTAATTAAAGGAAATGTAAAGACATAAGTGGAACTACGTAAATTCATAGATATAATAGGTTGTAGGGACGTGCATCTATTTGAGTGATTTGGATAAGACTATGAACACTATGCGTACTTTGATTGGGATCACCACAACGATAACTCTGGCTGTCGGCCTGCAAGTCAGTACGATCGGCATTGCAAATGCCGCCTTACTTGCTGGCAACTCAACCAGCTACTCAGCAAAAGACCCATCGACCTCCACAGTCTTGACAGAGGCGCGCACATCTGAGGCGCCCAATAACCCCAAAAAATACGAACCAGATCCCAATGGAAGTCCTAAAAGTGACGGTACAGGGACGCGCTGAACCGCTCCGAAAAACCTATACAGAGCTAGCCAAAGCTAGTCAAAGCTGTACAAAGTCGGAGCGTGCAGTCTAAGTCTTCACTGACTACGTTCGATTGGTCATAACACCTGCGAGTGAACGCCAGCTTGTAGCACTGTTGAGAGTGATTAAGTAATTAGCAAATAGGTTTATAGCTATAGTGTCACTTTCCTAACAAGCCATTTGAACTTTGACGAGGCAAACATTACTTAGAAATAAGGCTGACAGAATATGTCAAATTACATCTTTCTGATAGACAAAAACAAAACACCGCTTAATCCAATCCATCCAGCACAAGCACGGAAACTACTAGATTCCAGAAAAGCCGCCGTGTTTCGCCGCTACCCGTTCACTTTGATTTTAAAGCGAGTCGTTGAAAATCCAAATCTGTATCCGCTGGAACTCAAAATCGACCCGGGTTCCAAGTTTACAGGGATTGCTTTAGTTACAGATCGAGGCAATGTTATCTGGGCGATGGAATTGCAGCATCGCGGACAACAAATAAAAGATGCTTTGGAACATCGTAGAGCAGTTAGGAGAGGACGAAGAAATCGTAATACTCGTTACCGTATAGCTCGATTCCTCAATCGCAAACGCCCTAATGGTTGGCTTGCACCGTCTTTGAAGCATCGTATTTTGACGACGGAAACTTGGGTGAAACGTCTGTCATCGTTCGCACCAATTGATTGTATTGTTCAGGAACTGGTAAAGTTTGATACTCAAGCGATTCAAAATCCTGAAATTTCTGGAACCCAATACCAGCAAGGAACCTTGAAAGGTTACGAGTGCCGTGAATACTTGTTGGAAAAATGGAATCGCCAATGTGCTTACTGCGGTGTCAAAGACGTTCCACTCGAAATTGAGCATATCCAACCAAAGTCATGCATGAGGCTCAGACCGTATCTCTAATCTTTGTCTGGCTTGCCACAAGTGCAACCAACGCAAAGGAAATCGAGATATTAAAGACTTCCTCAAAGGCAAACCAGATGTGTTAAATTGCGTTCTGAAACAAGCTGCATCACCGTTAAAAGACGCAGCATCTGTCAATAGTACAAGGTGGTCACTGTTCAACACCCTTAAGCTAACTGGATTGCCTGTAAGAACGGGAACTGGCGGACAAACTAAGTTTAACCGAATTCGTTTTGAACTGCCTAAAGCTCATTGGATTGATGCTGCTTGTGTCGGCAAGGTTGAAGGTATCAAACTTGTTACTACAAAGATTTTGAAAGTTAAAACAACAGGTTTCGGTGGCAGGCAGCGATGTCAAACAGACAAATTTGGTTATCCACAAAAACATCGTCCCTTGCGTCCTATCTTGGGATTTTGTACAGGTGATATTGTTCGTGCAGATGTTCCCAAAGGTAAATACGCGGGGACTTTTACAGCACGAGTTTGTCCTATGTCGCATGGTTGCGGTGAGTTTGTTATCGACAAAAAAAGGAGGTCTATCAAGTTGGACTATTTAACGCCAGTCCACAGAAAGGATGGTTACGACTATGCTTAGACCTATACAAATTGACCAGGAATGGACAGATGTGTCCAGCAATTAAGTCTCAGTTCCTTACCCAATTTTTCAAAATTCTATGGGCCCAGATTTGTACCAATTCGATTGGTTAATTAAAGTGTGACTGCACCAATCCCGATCGGTGAGGGGATAGTCCAGCCGGTAGTGACCACCGCGACTTTCCGTGCGAAACGCAGCACTTTTGAGAATTAAGTAGCCAATATCCAATAAATTGCCAACTTCCCCCCAATTTCGCAAAACCGAGCTATTTTCGGCATCAGCCGGCGAAAAATCGATCGTTTGTCCGGGCCGTAAATTATCAAGTGCTTGACTCAAAGCCAAAGAGGCAAATTCTTTTCGCCACATCTCTACTTGGACGATCGCACTTTCCAAATCCCTTTGTCCCCGACAAATTCCCGCACTCTGCCACACCAAACTCGGCAATTGGATTCGCAATTTTTCGATCGCCTCAATATCCTGTTGTGAAACCGATTTTTCCAAGATTTCCCCTGCATCTTCCTCCTCTGGTAAGGCTTCGGACTTTTTACCTTCTAACTGCAAAAGTCCCATTTGCGCGCCAAAAACCAGACATTCCAGCAACGAATTGCTCGCCAACCGATTAGCGCCGTGCACCCCCGTGCTCGCAGTTTCTCCCACCGCGTACAAACCCGGAATCGAAGTTTGGTTGAACTTGTCAGCCACAATTCCCCCCATCCAGTAATGGGCGGCGGGCGTCACCGGCACAGGTTCGGCAAAAATATCAATTCCCCAATCAGCGCACACTTGAATAATATTCGGAAACCTGTAGCGCAGTCGATCGCAGTCGATCGGGCGCAAATCCAGCCAAACATGAGGTTCCCCCGTCTTCTGCAAGTGGCGGAAAATAGCGCGGCTGACAACATCCCGAGGCGCGAGTTCCCCGCTGGGGTGAGAGTCAAAAGCAAAGCGATATCCCTTGCTGTCAACTAAATGAGCCCCTTCTCCCCGCACCGCTTCGCTAATCAGAAACCGAGGCGCGCCCGCTTTGCTGAGGGCTGTCGGGTGAAACTGCACAAATTCTAAATCTCGCAGCAGCGCCCCGGCGCGCCACGCAATGGCTACCCCGTCCCCGGTACTTACCGACGGGTTGGTTGTTTGAGCAAAAACCTGTCCGCCGCCGCCTGTAGCCAGCACTACGGCGCTAGCCCGCAGCCATTTGACTTGGGAGTCGCAAATCGAGCTAATGCCCTGACACCGCCCGGTTTTGTCTAGCCACAGACTCAAAGCAAAGGCTGGGGATACGAGTTGAATGTTTTTGCGGTTTAATACTTTTGCTGTCAGGGTACTGACAACGGCTTTTCCTGTGGTGTCGGCGGAGTGGAGCACTCGGCGGCGGGAGTGGGCGGCTTCTAGGGTGAGGGCTAAATCTGGGCCAGTGCGATCGAATGCAACGCCCATTTTTACCAGGGAGTCTATGCAAGCAGCAGCTTCTTCGACTAAAAATTGCACTGCTTCTAAATCGCAAAGACCTGCTCCCGCAGCCAGTGTATCCTGAACGTGGAGTGCTGCGGAATCTTCTGGGGCGATCGCTGCGGCAATGCCTCCTTGAGCCCAATCGCTTGCAGAAACAGGCATAATATTTTTATTGATCAAGCCTACGTGCAAATGTTCTGGTAGACACAGTGCCGTGTACAAACCGGCTGCGCCAGCACCTATCACCAATACGTCAAATTTGTCAGTCATAAGTCAGCCGATTTTAGATTTTAGATTTTAGATTTTAGATTTTAAAATTAACTTTACAGATGAATCAGGGGAAAATAAATTTCGATTTTATATTTCATATTTTAGATTTTATATTGAAATCTACAGATGATTCAAGGAGCTATAACTGTCAAGTTTAGCTTGAATAATTGAATTTTAATCTACAGATAAATCTCGATTTAAACTAATATCTACTAATTTTTTCTTTTTACCAAAAATAATTGGTTGAAAGCCTCTCCCCGATCGGGAGAAATAAAAATCAGACTATTCATTACTCCAATCCTCTTCCTTCTAGGTAGAGGTCGCTCTCAAACTGTCAACTGTCAACTGTCAACTATCAACTGTTGAAAACATCGGAGGCTGGTATGTGTCTTTTGGTGCGAGCCTTTGTGAAGGCATTCGTCAGCCGGAACAGAAGCCATGAGCCATGAACCATAAGCCAAAATTCATGAATTAACAAACCATAGTTCCGACTCATGACTAATGACTCATGGACTCATGAGGGCGGGCACGGGGGCACCGCCCCTACTGACTAATAACTCATGGCCTCAAAAGAGGCTCACTGCTATCTAGTCGTAGAGACCATTATTCAACCTGGTGTCTCCTTCAATAAAGACTGATTCGACATCAGTTACGGTGAATTTGTCCAAATTAGCTTGCAGCACCTTTTTTTGAGCTTCCGTCAAGCCTGAAATGTTGAGTACGTCCTCAACTTTTTCGTAAGGAGCATTCTTAATAATTTGTCCAGCTAAAGTGGGATACAACCCTCGAAAGTCGCGAAAGTCCCGGACGGCGCTGTTGTTCAAATCAAGTTTTTTGCCGTATTCTGTGGCAAGCTTGTCATCGGCGCGATTGGTTCTAGCCGGAACATCAACTGCTATGAGCGAGGCTGATGGCAAGGCGATACGGCTCAGGTTCGCCGCGATCGCGCTCATGTCTCCAGCCCATGCAAAGCAGCCCAGCACTAAGCCCAATACTGCCAATAGACGACCCAATCGTTTCATGAAGTTTTGTCTCCCAATTTCATACACAGCATTTATGTAGAGACTACCATTTTGCTTATGCAGTTTTTCAGATAAATCCCCAGCAGGCCGAGGACTGTTAACAAAATTTACATCCAAGAATTGACATTGCTCTCAATATATGCTATGCAACGTAGTTGAGACGATCGATTAATTTTTGGCTGCACACCCAATTTTCTAGCTATCAAGAACTCTTTCCTTTCCTTTTGAGAAAAGCGTTCAAGTCAGTATAATTACTGCCGTAAGTCACGCTGGGAGTGTCGTAACCCTTCAAAGTAACGATGTGCTGCTCGAAAGCTTCTTGGGCGCCCAATTCCGTCAGGTATTTGTAGGTTGTTTCTCCCACGGCGATATCCTTGCCGATATCCTTGGTGCAAGACTCTAGGCGAAATGCGGCGTTTACAGTGTCTCCCAAGGCGGTGTAGTCCGATCGATCGCTGCTGCCGGAATTTCCCACCATTGCATAACCAGTATTGATTCCAGCCCCGACTCGCAACGGAAAAGGCAGGGGGTAACGGCTGCTGAGTAAATCAGTTGCCTTGTGCAGTTGGCTTAAAGCTTGGCAAATCCGCATCATTTCTTCGCTGCTGACGCCGCTTGGTTTGTGGAACCAGACAGCCATGATGGCATCGCCGATGTATTTGTCCACCCAACTGCCATGTTCGCGAATGATGTGTCCGGCTTTGCGGAACCAATTGCCGATGACTTCCGAGAGGATGGTTTCGTCTAGCTGTCTAGTCAAAACTGTAAAGTCTCGGATGTCCATTACCATGACAGTAATCAGGCTGCGTACCGTCAAAGTAGCTGTAAAATCTTCAGAGTCTGTGTCGTGCAGGCGATCGAGCCGGCGCCCTCCGGTTGGGTTATGGAAGTCCAACTCGGTTTGACCGAAAATAATTCGATCGCCATTTCTGAGAGTGACAGGAATACTCACCCGCCGCCCGTTGACAAAGGAACCGTTGCGGCTGCCCAAGTCGATCAGGTAAAACTCTCCGGTCTCCATTTGCTGTAACATCGCGTGATTTCGGGAAATCCAGCGATCGGTCAATACAAAATTATTGTCATCATTTCGCCCTACTGTCCAGCAATTGCTGCCGGAGAGCGGCAAGTAGCGATTGCCGCTTTCTGTACGAAGTAACAAATGTGGATTGGCTTGCAAAGTCACCACAGCCCTAGAAACAACATCAAGTCAACCGATTTGAGGTTTTCAACTTTAAATTTTAACTTTAGTACGCGGCTCATAACTAAGATTGCCACTAAAAACCTGAAATCGGCTGTTCTAAAAATTTAAAATAGTTTAGTCGATCGATGCACCGAACCCATAAAGCATTGCCAAATTACCGCCTGATAACCACCGAAGGTAGTTACCGCTCGATCATAGGCCAAAGCGTAATATTTTGCACGCCAAAGATGTACCTAGGCAGTTGCATTGGCTGCTTTTTGGCAAAATATAACTTAATTTCTGCTTCTGTTGCCAAAAAAAAAGCTGGACAATGGTTCTCGTCTCAGACAACCCTGTGGTTACACACAAGCTATCTTTGAGATTTGTTGCTACACTTCCACTTTTTGAAGAGTCCAACAAAACCTTTTCCTCGCTGCGGCGCTGAATCAATTAGAAACACGAGAATTTTATGTTGTCGAAAAGAATTTTGCCTTGTTTGGATGTGAAAGCTGGCCGTGTGGTCAAAGGTGTGAATTTTGTCAACCTTAAGGATGCTGGGGATCCGGTGGAAATGGCTCAGGTATACAATGATGCGGGTGCTGATGAGTTGGTGTTTCTGGACATTACGGCGACTCACGAAGACCGGAACATTATGATTGATGTGGTGTACCGGACTGCCGATCGAGTATTTATCCCTTTGACGGTGGGTGGCGGCATCCAATCCTTGGACACCATTAAAAGTTTGTTGAGGGCGGGCGCTGATAAGGTAAGTATTAATTCAGCGGCAGTGCGCGATCCGAGTTTGATTGACAAAGCGAGCGATCGATTTGGCAATCAATGTATTGTATTGGCGATCGACGCTCGCAAACGCCAAGATGCGGACAATCCCGGTTGGGACGTGTACGTGCGCGGAGGGCGTGAAAATACAGGCTTAGATGCGATCGTCTGGGCCAAGGAAGCCGAAAAGCGCGGCGCCGGCGAAATTCTAGTGACAAGCATGGACTCTGACGGCACTCAAGCCGGTTACGACTTATCATTAACCCGCAGCATCGCCGAAGTTGTAGAAATTCCCGTGATTGCTTCCGGCGGCGCCGGCAACTGTCACCACATCTACGAAGCCGTGACGGAAGGCAAAGCAGAAGCAGCCTTACTGGCTTCCCTGCTGCACTACGGGCAACTTAGCGTCGGAGAAATTAAGACTTATCTAGCAAAATGTCAAGTTCCCGTGCGGCAACAGTAGTTCTTTGCATCAGCAAGATTGGTAACAGGCTTTCTGGCCTGTTCCACATCAGCAATAGGCTTTCTCGCCTGTTCCGCGATAATTAGATTTTCCTGTGGGGTGGGCGAGAGGACTCACCCAAAGGCGATCGTTACTGCTGCAAATAGTGCCTGATGCCAGGTGCATTAAACAGCAGAATCTTGTTGATTTTACCTTCAGATAACAGTTTAAGAAAAGCATACAACCAAAGACAAGCTGAAAACTCATAAAAATAATACGGGATGCGGGAAACGAGCGAGACTTTAGTCCTGAGAGGGAAGTGGCACGAGGGAATGAGAGTCCCCGTCTTCTTTCTTTCTTTCTTTCTTTTTAAATATTTTGTTGATTGACCTTGAGATATCTAGTATAATAACTGAAAGTAGACAAATCAACCAATATTCAGGAAAACAGAGGTGAATAAAACCAAAAAAACAATGGGAGTTCAGCAAATATTACTGTCTCCAACCAAAGAAGTTCAAGCCTTGTT
>NZ_JAEQCE010000093.1:0-45724 GCF_020738665.1 Microcoleus sp. PH2017_08_TRC_O_A | reverse complement strand
TCCGAATTTACGCCTGTGGACAAGTTGCGAGCCGACTCCCTTGGGTGAAGCAGGAAGCAGACCCTTCAAGAGCAATCTTGATTGAATAGTGAGACTTGAAAAAGTTTAGCTAAGTTTTGTGTAGCAGTAAATAGTAGCACCGCGCACATCGGTATGGCCCCCAGATAGGCAAGCACAACTCCACTGCTGCTCTGGGGGCTAATACTATTTTAGACTTGAGATTCTTCAGCTTCGCTCAGAACAAGTTTGAGATTTGAAATTCGGGATGATTTAGTCCGCGCAAAAACGGATAGTTGCGAACGACACTTCTGAGGATCGAACCCAAAATTTTAGACCTAACGACCGGCTTTTCGGTCAACGCTCCTGTTTAAGCTCCCAGATTAATCTGTAGATTGACATACTTCTTGGTGCCTTTCAGTAGCTTGGCTTCTCGAATTATCATGATTCTACTTTATCATAAAATATTTTAGATAAAACTTTTTAGCGACCAACTTCTTCAAGGTGGCTAAAGTCACCACCGCGTTCATCCCCACGCCTAAAGTCGGGGGCTTTCCGCTCGCTTTTCGGTAAAATCGACGTTGGTTCGGGTTCCGGTTCACTGAGTGCGCCTCTCCCAAGAGGGGATTTTCTCGATCGACAAATCCGCCTCTGCTTAACATTACATAAATGATTGAGTTGGCGATCGCATTCGCCCTTGCCAGAAACCGGGTTTTCAGCCCAAATATTTGGTTCAAATCCTTAAGATAGCGAAAAAACTGGTTTCTTTAGTCCCTTGGCGTTAGTCCTATGCTTGAAAGAATTGATGAGTGCGATCGATCCTAAATTTAACACCCTCAAAAGAATGCAATTGTAGGCCAGTGAGCCAAACCCCGATCAGTCATTCCCGAATCTCAAATCTCAAATCTCAAATCTCAAATTGTCTGACTTACCAGAAAGAATTGGTTTAAAGCCGGAACCCTTGTAGGGAGGAATTAAAATCAGACTATTCATTACTCCAATCCTCTTCCTTCGAGGTAGAGGTCGCTGTCACAGGTCAACTGTCAACTGTCAACTGAATGAAAGCCGATCGCACCTGAATTTGAATAATTAATGTGAGAAGTTTGTCAAGGACTTTTAGGATTATTTAAGATTTGAGCGGTGAGTATTATTTGGTAGAGGCAATTGGGGAACGCTCTGTAATGAAAAATACCCTGTGAATTTGGCGATCGGTTAACTTATTAAAGATGTTACAATCGGTCAAAGGATGGAAATTGCTAAAAAGTCGTGAAGCGTAGCTATCCCGATCGTGAATCGCCCTAGCAACTAGCAAATCAAGAGTGCTGGAATTAAAAATTGTCACTCAAGGGCAGGAACTTTTTGGCCACCACATTATTCTGTAATATTGAGCCTCAGTGCGCTGTGTCATTTTTATCTCCACGCAAGCAATAACCGACGACCATGAACACCTCACTCAACACCTCTAAATTTCGCCTAAACCGGATGCTGCGGCAATCGCTGTTCGCAGGCATCATTTCCGCAGCAGCTTTGGCTAGCGGATGGGCCCCTGACTTGTACGCAAAATCTCCAAGCCTTGTTTTCGGAGCGGCGGCCCAAGCTCAAGAAATTAGCAACGCCGAAATTACTAGCTACGCTCGCTCTGTCTTGGGAATCGAACCCAGACGGGAGGAAGCTATGAAGGAAATTAAAGGAATGGCTGGTGGCTCGGTTCCCAGAATAGTCTGCAACGAAACTCAGGGAATTAACAGCCTATCTGGAGGTATGCGCGGCGTGGCAGTGAATTATTGCCAACAAGCTAAAAAAATTATCGAAACCAATGGCTTGACAGTTAGTCGCTTCAATCAGCTCACTTTGCTCCAGCAACGCGATCCGGCTGTCAAACAACGAATTCAAGCCGAATTGCTGCGGTTGCAACAAGCGGGAAATCAATAAATATAGATGGTTTTAGTCTTTCTTCCTCTCCCGTTCTATAGTTTGAGTTACTGCACGGTATGCAATCATTTTTGAGAAAATGGCGATCGTCTGTAAAGAAGTGCTTGACAAAATAACCAATATTTGGTATGCAAGAATGGGAGCGGTTTAGAAAGAGATATTTTGGGCGACTACTTGCGATCGCAATTGGAAATAAAAAAGATATTCCTCAAAAACTAGATGTGAAGTCAATTCCTTTGAGGAATAGAATAGAGAAATGCTAACTTTCACAAAACGTTTACCTGCAAATCCCGATGCTGTTGTCAGCTTTAGTTTGCCGATGACAGCGGACGATCGCACTCGCAGCCGCCACCGATTCGAGACGGAGGCTGGAGAAGTGCTACACTTGGCTTTGCCTAGAGGTACGGTGTTGCGCGATCGAGATTTATTGCAGTCCGAAGACGGTAGCTGTTTGGTACTGGTAAGTGCAAAACCCGAACCGGTACTTACCACAAGGGCCTCGACAGGGCTGCTGCTGATGCGGGCGGCTTATCATTTGGGAAACCGCCACGTAGCTTTAGAAGTTGCTGATAATTATTTAAGGCTTTCTCCTGATTCTGTTTTGCAGGGAATGCTGGAAAAAATGGGTTTGGAAGTAATAGAGGAAATTGTGCCGTTTCAGCCGGAAATCGGCGCTTACGGGCACAGTCATTAGGAATGGGGAATGGGGAATGGGGAATGGGGAATTGGGCATGGGGCATGGGGCATGGGGCATGGGGCATTTCAAGCAACAAATAACAAATAACAAATAACAAATAACAGTGAACAAATAACAAATAACAAATAACAGAAATAACAAATAACAGTGAACAAATAACAAATAACAGTGAACAAATAACAAATAACAGTGAACAAATAACAAATAACAGTGAACAAATAACAAATAACAAATAACAAATAACAAATAACAAATAACAAATAACAGTGAACAATCAACTTTTATGTTTGTTGCAGTTAGCTTTTGCACCTGTGGGAGCTTATAGTTATTCTGAGGGAATCGAGAGTCTGGTAGAAGCTGGTGCGATCGACAGCGAGAGCAGTTTGAGGAATTGGTTGGAAAATTCGCTGGAATTTGGGGCGGTGCGAGTAGAAGCGGCTGTGGCGGTACGGGCTTTGAGGGCGGCGAAGATTGGGGATTTGAGGGCTTTGAGTTACTGGAATGCTTGGGCGACTGCTGCTAAGGAAACTGAAGAGTTGCGCTTGCAAAGTTGGCAGATGGGACGCACTTTGACGCGGTTGTTGCTGGATTTGCGTGAAGCGAAGCTATCCCGCAGGGAATCGCCCGTACCTTCTGGATTGACAACTATTGTAAAAGATTTGGTGGAAGTTGGTGGCAATCAGTGCAATTTTGCGATCGGCTTTGGGATTGCGGCGGCTTGCTGGCAGATTGAAGAGGAAGCGGCCGTGGTAGGATATTTGTACAGTTGGGCTGCAAATTTGGCGAGTGCGGGCGTGAAACTGATTCCTCTCGGTCAAACTGCGGGCCAACAGTTACTATTAGATTTGCAGTGTCAAATTAGTTTAACGGCGCAAGAAGTTTTACAATTAGAAGATGATGACCTCGGTAGTTGCAGTTGGGGATTGGGACTGGCTAGCATGGCGCATGAAACTCAGTACACTCGCTTGTTTCGCAGTTGAAATTTCTACTTCAAAGGTATGTTGTTGCGCTTCAGCGCTCTTCTCTTATATCTGATGAAAGAGCGCTTTCATCCAAGGTATGTAGTTGCGCTTCAGCGCTCTTCTCTTATATCTGATGAAAGAGCGCTTTCATCCAAGGTACGTAGTTGCGCTTCAGCGCTCTTCTCTTATATCTGATGAAAGAGTGCTTTCATCCAAGGTACGTAGTTGCGCTTCAGCGCTCTTCTCTTATATCTGATGAAAGAGCGCTTAAGCGCAACAACGTACCTAAAAAGCCGTCCAAGATTGCTAAAATCTAAAATCTAAAATTGCTATGAGTGCTTTTCGTGTAGGAATTGCTGGCCCGGTTGGTTCGGGAAAAACTGCTTTACTGGATGCTTTGTGTAAGACGCTGCGCCAACAGTACCAGATTGCTGTGGTGACTAATGATATCTATACTCAGGAGGATGCACAGTTTTTGGTTCGGAGTCAAGCTTTGGAGAGCGATCGCATTTTGGGAGTAGAAACTGGAGGCTGTCCCCACACTGCTATCCGCGAAGATGCTTCGATCAATTTGGTAGCTATAGAAGAGTTAGAATACAAATTTACTAATTTAGATTTAGTGTTTGTCGAAAGCGGCGGCGACAATTTGGCGGCAACTTTTAGCCCGGAGTTGGTGGATTTGACAATTTACGTGATTGATGTGGCTGCGGGGGATAAAATTCCGCGCAAGGGCGGGCCGGGAATTACTAAGTCGGATTTATTGGTAATTAATAAAACAGATCTCGCGCCTTTTGTGGGAGCAGATTTGGGCGTGATGGAACGGGATGCTAAAAAGATGCGCGGGGAGAAGCCTTTTGTGTTTACTAACCTGAAGACAAAAGAAGGCTTAGAATCGGTAGTTAATTTTGTTAAATTGAATATGGCATAGATTGAGAAAATATAGTATAATGTAAGTAAACTCCCACGGCTCGCAATTCCCCGTGAAAACGTCTCCAGACAAATATAGTCTGGTTGAGTCGCGGGAGTGTCAAAAAAATCTCGTTCTAGTTTAGCCCTTTAATGACTAGCAAGTAAGTTATGCTGAGTTGTTATGATGCAGCCAAATACTTTTTGGCTCAGGCAAGTGAAGATGCTGGCGATCTGATATCTAATCTCAAGCTTCAGAAATTGGTTTACTATGCTCAAGGCTTTCATTTAGCTTTGTACGATGAACCGCTATTTCCTGAAGCCATAGAAGCATGGACTCACGGGCCCGTTGTTCCTGATTTGTACCGTCACTATAAAAAGTATGGTACTGGTGCAATTCCATGTCCAGAATATATAAACTTTTCGATTTACGACGAAGAAACTAAGAGCCTGCTTGATGAAGTTTACTCTGTGTTTGGGCAGTTTGCTGCATGGAAGTTAAGCAACATGACACACGAAGAATATCCCTGGAAACTTGCTGCTCAAAATAGCGGAAAAATTACTCATCAATCCCTGAAAAAATACTTCAAGACTCAACTCAATTGTGAAGAAGCATCTTAAGGCAAATCAACGCCAAGAAAAAGGGAAAAGGATTTCATCTAGAGAAATTGTTGATTTACCGCCAGAGCAGCAGTCGCCTGTATTTTCTTTGCAGTACATGAATAAAGATTACTCTCTTGCTCAATGTACAAAAGATGAAAAGGCAGCTTTTGCAGATACGCTATACAAGTTAAGTCAGCTTACCTGGAGTCAAATTAATGCTTCTCCCCGTCACGGATCTGGCTATGAGAAGATTGCCCAAAGTTCTATTAGAGCGGCTATTCCTAGCCATCTTAAGGATGATGTAAATTTTATTGCTTTTCGGTTTTGCGGGATGGCTCCGATGGTTGGTTATCGAGATGGGGCTGTGCTTTATATTATTTGGCTGGATAGAGACTTTACACTTTACCCTCATTAAAAATATCTCGTTCAATTAGCAGCGCTGTCAAATTTTCGGTATCGAGTCAACAATTCTCTGACTAAATTTGCCAAACGTTCCGTACTGTCTGTCACCGCTAATTGAAGAGCAGCTTGAGACATTTTTGCCAAATATTCGGAATCTTTTAACAAATATAAGACTTTGCTTTGCAATACCTCTGCTGTCAGTTCGCTTTGACGGAATACCACGGCGGCGCCTGCTGCGGCAAATACTTCGGCGTTAAATCTTTGGTGATCGTCTGCGGCGTGGGGGAAAGGAATTAAAATAGAAGGCATTCCTGTAACTGCTAATTCTGTTAGAGCACTGGCGCCCGATCGACTAATTGCTATATTTGCTCGCTGTAACAAACCCGCTACATTATCATAAAATGGCATCGACAGATACTGTTCGTGCTTCAAGCTTTCAGCATCCGGGTCATTATTTCCGGTGAGGTGAACTACCCACGCACCCGCCTCAAACCAAGCCGGAGCACATTCGCGCACTAATTTATTGACGGCGACAGCTCCTTGGGAGCCACCCATTACTAAAATTACAGGTACGCTGTCAGGAATTGGTAACTTTAGAGGTTCGCGAGTCAAGAATTGCGATCGCACTGGCGTACCCGCAACCACCGTTTTCGCGCGGGGTAAATGCTTTGCCGCTGCTTCAAATCCGATCGCCACAGCAGTGCAAAAAGGACTAAACCACCGCGTCACCTTCCCAGGAATTGCATTAGATTCGTGGAGAATCACCGGCAAACCCAAAGAGCGAGCCGCCAAAATAGCCGGTGCTGCGATGTAACCGCCGGTAGTAAATACTCCCTGAAAATTTCCCGCTTTGAGCAACTTCCGTACCTGAATGATCGAGCCGAGGAGTCCGCCCAAAATTCGCAGTGTACCGAGTCCAAATCGCTGCTGAAAGCCTTCAACGGCGATCGTATGGAGGGGGTAAAGGGAGGGAACTAATTGCGTCTCCATGCGGTCTGGCACTCCCAGCCATTCGATCTGACAGTCGCTCAACTGACGAGCTGTGGCGATCGCCGGAAATAGATGTCCTCCCGTGCCGCTAGCTGCAACCAACAACCGCAGGGGGGTTTTTGTCAAGGTATTTGTTTCTTTTACAAGTTCCACAGGTCGATCGATTTTAGATTAGAGGTTTTAGATTATTATGCTTATTGTTCCGGCAGTTTCAGCTAATTTTCAATCAGCAATCTAAAATGAGATTGTGCCGTATCTCTCCTTCCGTTGTCAGTTTTTCGTTGCAGGCGAACCGTTGCCCGCGCCGCGACCCCTGACAAATAACCAAAGTATCATCTAATGCGTAATTTTTTGAATTTAGTGCCAAGTGTATCTCAGTATTTTGCCAGCCGTCGGGACGAAAAAGCCGATCGCGCGATCGTGTTTGGCTGCTTCGGCGGCCAGTCGATAGCTCAAATGTTGTTATGTTTAGCAGTTGTAGGTGCTGGCGTATTGCACCCGAGTGCGGTAAGCGCGATCGCGGCAACTCCCCAGGCGATCGCCCAAACCCCAGCCAATGCCCCAGCCCCACTCACCAAACTGCTAACAGAAATAGACGCAGCCGCCAACCGGCGCGATGTCAAAGCAGTCATGGCATTTTACAGCCAGAATTTCACTCATTCTGACGGCTTAAACAGCCAAAGCATGGAAAAAGCCCTCACCCAACTCTGGCAGCGATATCCGAATTTGAATTATCGCACCGAACTGAAGTCTTGGAAAACCGAAGGTAACGCAATTATCGCTGATACCGTAACTACAATTGCAGGCACCCAGAAACAGGATGGCAGAGAATTAAACCTCAAAGCTACCATCCGTTCTCAGCAGCGCTTTGAGGGTGAAAAAATAGTTAAGCAAGAAATTTTAGCAGAACAAAATCAGATTACTTCTGGTAAAAATCCTCCCAAACTTCAAGTAAATGTGCCGGAGCAAGTGAAGGTGGGCGAAGAGTACAATTTTGATGCCATTGTACTAGAGCCGATCGGCAATGACATTTTAATCGGAACTATTTTGGAGGAGCCCGTTAACGAAAAAACTTTTTTCAAGTCCGCAGAAGTCGATCTGGATTTGCTGAATTCCGGCGGGATTTTTAAAGTAGGTAAAGCTCCGGCTACTCCTGAAAATCGCTGGATTTCAGCAGTTTTGATGCGACAAGGCGGAATTGCAATGGTTAGCGTGCGATTGCGGGTTGTTAAATAATAAAATAGGTGTTATGGGGAATTGGGCATCGGGCATCGGGCATCGGGCATCGGGCATTGGAATCAGAACCTGGAAGCTTATCGATCGCAAATAACCAATAACAACTGCTAACAGTCAACTATCAACTGACAACTGCTAACAGTCAACTGTCAACTGACAACTGACAACTGTCAACTATCAACTGACAACTGCTAACAGTCAACTGTCAACTGTCAACTGTCAACTGTCAACTGACAAAAAATGATTTCTATCCAAAATCAAATTGTTTTCATTACCGGTGCCAGTAGCGGTATCGGAGCAGCCTGTGGCAAGATATTCGCCACAGGTGGAGCCAAACTAATTTTAGCAGCCCGCCGCCGGGAAAAGCTCGATCGCCTTGCCAAAGAACTTGCAGACACAAAATTAGTCTCCTCAGCGAACGAGATTTACTTGCTAGAATTGGACGTGCGCGATCGCCCGCAAGTCGAATCGGCGATCGCTGCACTGCCCGACGCCTGGAAAAACATCGATATTCTGATTAACAATGCGGGATTGAGCCGCGGTTTAGACAAACTGCACGAAGGCAACTTTCAAGATTGGGAAGAAATGATTGATACCAATGTGAAAGGCTTGCTGTACATGACTCGCTACATCGTGCCTGGAATGGTCAGCCGAGGCCGCGGCCACGTAGTCAATATCGGCTCAATAGCAGGCCGTCAAGCTTACCCGAAAGGTAATGTTTATTGCGCTTCCAAAGCAGCGGTGAGAGCTATTTCTGAAGGATTGAAACAAGACCTTTTGGGAACACCAGTGCGGGTGACGGAAATAGAACCTGGTTTGGTGGAAACAGAATTTAGCAGTGTCCGCTTTCACGGCGATTCAGACAAGGCAAAAAATGTCTATCAAGGACTGACACCGCTGACTGCTGAGGATGTAGCGGATGTCGTGTATTTCTGCGCGACGCGATCGCCCCACGTCAATATTAGCGAAGTCTTGCTAGTTCCGACAGACCAAGCTAGTGCAACTCTAGTTCATAGAAAAGAGTTTTGAGTTTTTAATGAAAGACGTATGGATAGTTAAATAGTTCCCGGTTTCATCTGTATTTTTCAAGAGAAAAAAATCCAATAAATCATTGGATTTTTTTGAGTGATTTCATATACAACCATTCCGGACATCAGGATTTTAGCCAGTAAAATTCACAAGAGATATGAAGACTCCCGATAGATATCCCCCCTATGCGAGATGACTGGCTATGTCCCAAATAACAAATCCAACTCAACCCCTAAGCGTTCAACCGAACGCTATTGGCGGTTTAATTATTCAAGGCTCGCCCGATATACCAAACAGGATTAACGGTAGTAGCGGTTCGGATCAAATCATTCTAGGTTCTGGTAACGATGAAGTAGCAGCTCTAGGTGGCAATGACATCATATTTGCTCTAGACGGCAATGACACCGTAAGAGGTGGCGACGGCAATGATACTGTCTTCGCCGGTAAAGGCGATGATTTAATCGAGGGCGGTGCTGGCGAAGACGTTCTTTTTGGCAATCAAGGAGCCGATACCATCCGCAGTGGAGAAGGCAATGATACTGTTTTTGGAGGTAAAGGTGATGATTTGATAGACGGTGGCAGTGGCGATGACTTCCTGTTTGGCGACCTCGGCAACGACAACATTTTCGGCGGTGACGGGAACGACAACCTTTTCGGCGGTGAGGGCAATGACTACCTTATCGGTGGTGAAGGAAATGATACTTTGTTCGGCGGTAAAGGCGATGATGTGGTTGAGGGAGGCCCTGGAGATGACTTTGTAAATGGCAATTTAGGAAATGACACCGTTAGGGGCGGCGAAGGAAACGATATTTTGTTTGGCGGCAAAGGCAATGACATCGTAGAAGGCGGTGCCGGCAACGATATTATTTCTGGCAACAGAGGAAATGATACCCTCACAGGTGGTGCAGGAGCAGATACATTCCGCTTCGAGTTTGTCGGTGCCGATAATATGGATACGCTGACAGATTTCAATCCTACAGAAGATAAAATTCAACTCGATGGAGCTGTATTTAATGCTTTGATACCGGGCAATCTAGTTGGCAACCAATTTATTACAGACCCCAATTTCAATCCCAACACTCCTGGGACTCCGGGCGCGGCTAATGTCGTCTACAACCCGGCTGACGGTTTGCTGTACTACCGCAATCAAAACGGACAAGTTTCGATTGTTGCCCAAGTCGGTTCTAACCTGAATCTTGGGTCAAACAACTTTGAAATTATCTAAATTTCAACCCTATGTAGGGTATATCTACCATTGACATATAACTTTTATCAAAAAGATTAGATACTCATGCGGATAGGGCATTGGGCATTGGGCATTGGGCATTGGGCATTGGGCATTGGGCATTAAGATACCTCACTTTTTTTAGAACCGCTATAGATTTGAGATTTGAGATTGAGGGATTGATTGGTCAATACTTCTTTCTGATAATTAATTAGATTTGAGAGTTTAGATTTTATTAGACTTGAGCCGTAGCCGTAGGGTGCGTCAGGTAGAATATTCTTCGTCTGTTATCAAAAATAATCGCCCTGACGCACCCTACAATAACTTTGAATTTTATTGAATTTTAAAATACTTGAAGATATAAATCTAGTGGGAGAACAAGAGTCTATTTTTTTTGATTCAACTCTGACGCTCCTGTGGGAAAGCAAGTATTTATTTTTTGCTATGATTTTTTTTTAAACTGATAACAAACAAGAAAATTCATTATATATAGCACTAACTCTTGCCAATCTTTTTGATGTGGATTATATATAGAGAAGGTACGGTGTATCGCCTGAAAAATAGAGCGTAAATTCTGATTAACAACAAGCCTTGTTACTGTTACTCAGATCTGTCACAACTTACGTACTGCTGCCCAAAAAACTGAATACTTTACTGATTCGAGGTAGGCAACGAAGTAGTTGAGTGAAAATACCTGGTTTCAGATACCATTGTCTCAAAATCATACAACTGTAGGTTAGGGAGTATCCAAACCGATATCAATCAACGCTCCCCCATCGAAAATCCCAAATAGAACATAGTAAGACGATCCGTGCTTCATTCAGTTGACAGTTGACAGTTGACAGTTGACAGTTGACAGCGGCCTCTTCCGGTCAGTCCGAGGATTGGAGTAATGAATAGTCTGATTTGAATTTCTCCCGATCGGGGTTCCGGCTTTAAACCAATTCTTTCTGGTAAGTCCTAATCAGTGTGATGTCAGTTATGACTAGCGGCCACAATTTACATTTTAAAATCAGTAATTTAACTGCGATCGCCACCGAAGCGATCGCACAAAATACCAATTTAGATGTCAGAACTCTTTACAAGACTGGCACTGCTTTCCAACAGCAAGGAAAAATAGCAGCAGCAATTGACAGTTACCAGCAAGCGATATCCTGCTGGAAACAAAGCTCCGATCGAGCAGTTTTACCCTGGGCTGTCAAAGCATACAGCAATTGGGGCTGCATTCTGGCGCAGGAAGGCAAATTTGATGAAGCAATGGCAGTTTTTCAAACGGGAATAGCTGTTGCGCCCGATGATGCTGCTCTGTACCATAATTTAGGTATTGTGCTGTTGGAAGTGCGGAAACCCCAGGAAGCGATCGCCCTTTACCGCCGCGCGATCGAGTTGCAGCCAGAGTTAGTTATTGCCCGTTACAATTTGGGAAAAGCCTTCCAACAGTTGGGGCTGCATACTTTTGCCGGAGAATGTTTCGATCGGGTAATTAGCCAAAATCCCGATCGAGTTGCGGTGTATGGCGATCGGGCTATTTCCCTGATCGCACAAGGCAAATTAGCTGAGGCAATGCTATGTTTTCAAAATGCGATCGCTCTCCAAAGCGAGTTTGTTGAGGGTTTTTGCCACCACGTAGAGATGCGGTTGACGGAGGTAGCAGATCTCAATGAACTCGATCGCTCTCAAATAGCCTGTGTCCGATTTCTCAGGCAACTTCAAGAAAAAAACGGCTCTAATTCTGCCATTTCTAGTCTTGCTCAAAATCCGCTGAATTTGTCATCATTGCTCCTCAATTTAGCAGAAACTTACTTTCATCTGGGAAATGCCTTGGCTGAGTACGGCGGGCACGAACAAGCGGAACAATATTACCAAAAAGCTTTACAAATTCAACCTCAGAATGCGGATATTTACTTGCGACTGGCTGATTGCTTGAGTCAGCAGCAACGATTTTCGGCAGCGATTGTAATTTACCGTCTAGTGCTGGCAATTGCGGGCGATCGATCTGATATTTGCGAGCCGTTGCAGGCTGTATTGAAACAACAGCAGAAGTTGCAGCAACTGACTCGCCTTTCCCCCAGTCTAGATCCCCCTAAATCCCCCTTAAAAAGGGGGACTTTGAAAGCGCTTCCGGTTCCCCCCTTAAGAAGGGGGGCTAGGGGGGATCGAGATCTAAAGGTCGATCGCCCAGATGATTCCCCTGCAAAAATCCCTGTCGCACCTCAATCCTTCGGACACCCCAGACTTACCATTTTGGGAGATATTGAAAACTCCCAATTTGAGAGTTCCTTACCCTCCATTGTTAACTGGAACCAACAGCAGAAATCCGAATGTCATGGTTTAGATTGTCAGCGGTGTCTCAGGCGGATTTTCAAACAGTTTGAACCCGTGCATTTAGGTGATGGCGTATATTCTTGCGACGGCCAGGCAAAAACAGCGTTTGATTCGCCGGAAACCTTTGTGACTTCCCTCCCCAACGGGCGGGCTTGGATTGTACCGCAGAAAAATTCTTGGATGATTTGCAATGCTATTGCGATTATAGATGAACAAGATCGGCTGTTACCCGAACTTTCCCGCGAATATCCGGGCGAGTTACCCGGATGCGACAATCAACATTCTACTCAGCACAGGTTTTTGAAGTTAAAACCGGAAGAATTGCCGCCTTTAGAAAAGATAGACGGTACGGTGGCGGTATTGGCCGGACTTTCGGGAAATGTCTATTTTCACTGGATGGTAGATATCTTGCCCCGCATCGAAATTCTGCACCGTTGGGGGGTAAATCTGGAGGAGATAGATTGGTTTTTGGTGAATAGCTGCCAGCAGCCTTTTCAGCGAGAAACCCTGAAAGCATTGGGAATTCCTGAATATAAGATTATTGAGAGCGATCGCCATCCTTACATTCAAGCCAAACATTTAATTGTTCCCTCTTTTTCAGGATATTTGGGCTGGCTGTCACCCCAGGGGCTGGAGTTTTTGAGGCGAGTTTTTGCAGGAGAACAATCTCCTAAACTCCCAGAAAGTTGCGCTGGGGAGAGCAAAAATACTCAGCCAGAACGCATTTATATCAGCCGCAACAAATGTAGCTACCGACGAGTTATCAATGAAGAACAAGTCATCGATTTTTTAAGCGGATTTGGCTTTGTTCCAGTGCTACTAGAATCTATGACTTTGAACGAACAGATAACTTTATTTGCTCGTGCCAAAGTAATTATTGCGCCGCACGGGAGCGGTTTAACAAATATTATCTTCTGTTCTCCCGGAACAAAGGTAATTGAGCTGACCTCTGGGAATTATATCAGGCATTACTATTGGGCGATCGGTCAGCAGCTAAATCTCGAACATTATTACGTAACAGGAGAGAACTTTGAGTGCTATCCAATCCGACAGTTAATGTATCAAAATCCATTAACTGAAGATATTTTGGTGAATTTGAAGGATCTCAAAATAATGCTGGGCAATGTCAATGTCATTCCCTCAAAAAAACCACTAAATTTAATATCGCGAGAAAACCCTAAAAGAACCATCAAAATCATGAACCAAGAATCAGGCGATTATTTCCAAAAGCGGGCAGAGTTTTATTTAAAACAAGGCAAGTTAGCTGATGCTCTAGCTGCTTGCGAGCAAGCCCTGAAACAACAACCTAATTTTGCGCCAGCTTACAAGACTTTGGGCAAAATTAGTGCGGCACAAGGAAATTCAGCTAAGGCAAAGCATTGGTACACAAAAGCTCTGGAATTTAAGCCCAATTTTGCGGAAGTTTATACTGACCTTGCCGCTCTGTATGGCGCAGAAAAAAATTGGGAAATGGCTTTAGCTTGTCACCAAAAGTCAACATCCCTACCGATGACAAATATGCCAACCCATCAGAATGACATCCCAGAAATTTTAGGTTTCAATCCTGACGATATTGAAGTCTACATTCAAGGTGCAGAATCGTTTTATGCTCTCAGGAAATTTGAGCAGGCTGCGACAGCTTGCCAGCGAGTTATCCAAGTTAAACCCGATGCGAGGGTTTATAAAATTTGGGGGAATGCTAGGCAAGCTCAAGGCAAGGTAGAGGAAGCGAAAAACTGTTACGCTAAGGCTATTGAACTCGATCCTGATTTTGCTGAAGCTTATACTAATTTGGGGACGATTTATGCTCAGGAACAGCAGTGGCAATCGGCGATCGCATTTTACCAAAAGGCGATCGCCCTTCAGCCGAATTTAGCATCAACTTACCGCAATTTAGCTCGGGTGTGGGCGCAAATGGGGCAGCTATCGGAGGCTGACGGGTGCTGGTTTAAAGCGTATTCTCTGGAACCTGCCAAAGCCACGCCTGAAGAACACATCCAATTGGGCGATAACTTTTTGAGGCAGAATCAGGTAACGCAGGCAATACGCTGTTACTGCCACGCGATCGAGCTAAACCCCAATTTTAACCAGGCTTACCAACAGTTAGGCAATGCTCTCAAAGCTCAAAGAAAGTTGCAGGAAGAAGTTGCTAACTATCGAAAAAGTAGTGAAGATCGCGCTAATCTTTCTGAGGATTTGTTGAATACAGTAGTCGTGGGTACTAACCCAAAAGCTGAGTTACCTCAGAATCTCCAAACATCTACTTTGCAGGCAAATATTCCAGCTAATTTATTGCAACTAGATTCGACAAGTTCTGCTGAAAAGCCTCGCGTACAGTTGCAGCAACAGCAAACAATTCCTGCTGTACCGGAACTGTTAAATACGATCGCCAATTCGGCAAATTCTGCACCCGCTGTTCCCAACTCGGCTGATGTTTCGCCCCAGGTGACTGTTGTTGACAGCGGTTTTGCGACAGATTTTCGGAAACAGGATACGGCTGATAACTGCATTCAGCGGGCAGAATCCTATTGCGCTCAAAAACAATTCGATCTGGCTATTGCTGAGTGCAAGCAAGCCATTGAGATTCAACCCGATGCGGTGGCTGCTTACAAACTGTGGGGCAGTATTTTGCAAGGGCGGGGGAATTTAGTAGGGGCGATCGAGTGCTATCAAACAGTTGTCAAAATTAATTCTAGCGACGTGCAAGCCCACGTAAATCTCGGCAGTTTGTATGCCATGAAACAACAGCGACAGCAGGCAATTGCTTGTTACCAAAAGGCGATCGCCCTCCAGCCGAATTTAGCAGCAGCTTACCGGAATTTGGCTAGGGTGTGGACGCAGGATGGCAAGCTGGAAGAGGCGAATGAGTGCTGGTACGAAGCGTTTTCTCTGGAACCGGAAAAGGTATCGCCCAATCACCACTTTAAACTGGGAAATATTTTGTTTCGGCAAGGCAAAATCCCTCAGGCGATCGCCTGTTACCAGCGCGCGATCGAGTTAAATCCGAACTTGAATGGTGTTTACCAAAATCTGGCAAAAGCGCTGACAAAAGAAGGCAGGTTGGATGAAGCTGCTGTCTGCTTGCAAAAAGCGGTGGCACTTAACGGCAACTATTCACTATCTAGTAAAGCAGTGGATTCTGTTCCCGCCACGACAGGGGTAAGCGCCTATCAAAACAGTCGCCAAACTGCGGTGGAAACTGGGGATACCATTGTTTCTTCGGTACAGATAAATAATCCTGCAAAGTCTGCGGAAACTCTCAGATTGTCTGCAAAGGCGATCGACTCAGACAAACCTGTGGCAGTTGCCAATTCTCTCAGTGCAGAAGCATACATCAAACAGGCAGAATCTTATTACGCCCAGGGTAAATTTGATGAGGCGATAACTGAGTGCAAGCGAGCCATTGAAATCACACCTGAGGCGGCAATTGCTTACAAGATTGCGGGGAATGCTACTCAAGCAATGGGAAAAGTTGATGCTGCTAGGTATTGGTACACTGAAGCCTTGGAAATTGACCCCAATTTTGCTGAAATTCATGCAAATTTAGGCAGCATCTACGCTCGTCAAAAACTGTGGCAAAAGTCAATTGTTTGTTATAAAAAAGCAATTGAAATTAAACCAGATCTCGTAGTGGCTTACCGGAATTTAGCTCAAGTTTTTGTGCAGTCTGGCTTTCCCCAAGTAGGGGCAGAATACTGGTATGAAGCTCTCACTTTAGATATCAAGTGGGCAACTGCTGAGGAACACTTTACTCTGGGCAATACTTTGCTACAGTTCGGTCAGTTGGAGAAGGCAATTTCCTGTTACCGGCGGGCAATTCAGTTGCAGCCGAGTTATGCGGATGCTTATCACAATTTAGGGGAAGTTTTGAGCGTTCGGGGTGAGTGGGAAGATGCGATCGCAGTTTACCAGCAAGCGATCGAACTGAACCCATATTATGAGGGGTCTCATTACAGTTTGGGGAAAGTTTGGGCTAGTCTCGATCGGCGGGAAGACGCGATCGCCTGTTATCGGACGGCGATCGAATTAAATCCCCACTTTGCTCAAGCATATCAAAGTTTGGGGGAAGTTTTAGATAGTCGCGGTCAGTTGGATGAGGCGATCGGGTGTTATGAAAAAACCATTGAATTGAAACCTGATATCTGGGAACTTCACCAAAAATTAGGTGATGCTTTGCAAGAAAAAGGCGAAATTGATGGAGCGATTCACGCTTACAACCGCGCGATAGAACTGGCAAATAATTAGTTATCTATTTTCCGGATACTGATTCAGGAAACAGAATAATAAATCACAAGGATTTGACTGTATCAATTTTTAGCAGGTATAGGATATGAACAGCGAAACCAATAATATCATAGAATTTCCTCTTAATAACAATTCCGATTCATTCCTCGCGCGCCAACCAATTGACAATTTGTTGAATCCGCAATCTTTGGTTTTAAAAAGAATCTACTTAGAAGGTGACGAACAAGATAGGAAGAAAGTGCGCGATTCCTATAGCATAGTCAATGCTAGCTTTAGCCATGCTAAACCTCACTACAGTTTAGGAAAAGTTTTTGCCAAAAAAGGAGAGTGGGATAAGGCTATTTCGTCCTACCGTCAAGCCTTAGATTTGACATCTGATTCAGCGGAAATTTACCAGAGTTTGGGAGATGCTCTTGTTAAAAAGAGCGAGTTAGATGAAGCTGTCATAATTTATCAAAAAGCTATCGAAATTCAGCCTTCTCTGTGGGAAGTCCACCACAATTTGGGGGATGTTTTGCAAGTACAAGGAAGATTAGATGAGGCTGTTGCTGCGTATCGTCGGGCGATCGCCTTTAACCCCGATTTTTCTTGGTCGCACAATAATTTAGGGGATGTGCTGATTAAGCAGGAGATGTGGGAAGAGGCAGCCCAAGCGTATAAAAGTGCGATCGGGCTAAATCCAGGCTTCCATTGGTCTCACTATAACTTGGCGGATGCTTTAGTGCAGTTGGAGAGGTGGGAAGAGGCGATCGCCACTTATCGGTGTGCAATTAATTTAAAATCGGATCTGCCTTGCGTGCAAGAAAAGTTAGCAGATGCGCTGAAAAATCACAGTCCGCTGTCAGCCAAAGAAGCTATTAGTTGTTACAGTCAAGCTATTGAGGAAAATCCAGATAATATCAAAGTCTATCACAAGGCTTTGGAAGTTAATCCAAAAGACCCGAAACTCTATTTAGGTTTGGGTAATGCTCTCGCAAGACAGGACAATAGAGATGGAGCGATCGTATTTTATCAGATGGGGCTACAGTTCAAGCCTGGTGACTTTGAACTTTCTTTGCAGTTATCCAAAGCCTTGATAAATATCAAGGATGGATTTGAGGATGCGGCAATAGAGTCGCAAGCCGAGACGATCGACTTTTATAGCAAGCAGAGGGCAAATTATGTCAACTCCTCAAAAATGCTGTTACCAGTTCAATTCTCGCCGATCTCAAAATCTATACGATATCAAGTTGATATTGTTGTCTGCGTTCATAATGCTTTAGAGGATGTGAAAGAGTGTTTAACCTCTATTGTCCGACACACCAAGGTTGACTATCGCTTGCTCATTGTAGATGATGGCTCTCAACCAGAAACTAGAGATTTTATTCAGGCGTGGGTTAAAGATGTTTCGCAAGCAATTGTTTTGAGAAATGAGACGGCTCGCGGTTATACCAAAGCAGCTAATATCGGTATGCGGGCCAGTACGGGTGACTATATAATTTTGTTGAATAGCGACACAATTGTCACTCCTGGCTGGATAGAAAAATTAGTTGACTGTGCTAATTCACGAAAAGATATTGGCATAGTCGGGCCTCTGTCAAATTGTGCATCTTGGCAATCGATTCCTGAAATATTTGACAATAAGGGGGGCTGGATGATTAACAGCGTTCCTGATGGATTTTCACTGGAGACTTTTAGTGAATTAGTAGAAAATGTTTCGGAAAAGGCATTTCCTAATGTGAATTTTGTTAATGGCTTCTGCTACATGATTAAGAGAGCAGTGCTTGAGGCAATTGGGTGGCTGGATGAAGAGAGTTTTCCCTACGGGTATGGGGAAGAGAATGATTTTTCAATTCGAGCTAAGAAAGCTGGGTTTAAACTAGCGATCGCTGACAATGCCTATGTCTATCACTCTAAGTCTAAAAGTTTTGGACACGAACGCCGTCAAGAGCTTTCTAAACAAGGTTCTACAGCGTTTAAACAGAAGCATCCCGATATTAATGTCAAAGCTTTGACTGAGGAAATCAAGAACAATCAAACTCTCGATCGTTTACGCCTCAAGCTCCGCGAACATATCATATCAAATCCGGCAGCATCGGTATTATGAGAGTGCGAGCGTCTCGCTCGCGGCATAGATCGCGGCATAGATCGCACTGATAAACTGTTCTGCATTTAAATTGGATATCAAAAAAAATCAGACTCTTGTGGGGTGTCCCGCCCGCCCTGAATATACAATTTAAATGTGCGATAGCTTATCATCCAAATATATTATTCCGAGGGAGCATCCCGATTGTGCAAACATATCCGCAAGGGCGAAGCATTCGCGCCTGTATCCTATCGACTATATGAGAGATTTTTAGCGCGAATGCTTCGCCCCTACAAAAACGGGATGCTCTCTATTCCGATGCAGCCGGAAATGATATTAGTCATTAGTTAGCAGTCATTAGGGGTGCATCTCAATGCAAGCGAATATATCCGTAGGGGCGAAGCATGACCGCAGAAAATAGGAGGTTATAACTAATAATTTATATGCGGTCATGCTTCGCCCTCTTCAAAAACCAGATGCACCTGTCATTAGTCAGCAGTCATTAGTCATTAGTTACTGATTATTGGGAAATATTAAAAAATAACAAATAACAAATAACACATAACAACTGTCAACTGTCAACTGTCCACTGTCAACTATCAACTGAAAATAGGGTTTATATGTCAGAAAAAGTCGATCTAGAAAAGGCAGAAAATCATTTCCAAACTGGCCAAAAACTTGAACGGGAAGGGAAATTAGAAGAAGCGATCGCTATTTACGCTCAAGCTATTCAAGCCAACCCAAATAACTCTGAGTTTCACCGCAGTTTAGGAGAGGTTTTGCAACGGCTGGGGCGACATTCTGAAGCGATCGCCAGCTACCGTAAAGCTATAGAGCTGCAACCGAAGTTTTCTAAAGCTTACCACAACCTAGGAAATGCCCTGAGCCAAATGAAGCAGTGGTCTGAAGCGATCGCCTCTTACCGTCAGGCGATCGAACTCAAACCCAACCTCCCCACAGCTTACTACCGTTTAGGGGAAGCTTTGCAACAACTTGGAGAAATGGAAGAAGCGATTGTCGCTTACCGTCAAGCTATTGAACTCAACCCAAATAACCCTGACTTTCACCACAGTTTAGGGGAATTTTGGCGGCAACAAGGGAAATATCAGGAAGCGATCGCCTGTTACCGTCAAGCTATTGAGCTGCAACCGAAGTTTTTTAAAGCTTACCATAACTTAGGAAATGCTCTGGGTCAACTGAAGCAATGGTCTGAAGCGATCGCCTCTTACCGTCAGGCGATCGAACTTAACCCAAATATTCCTGAGTTGCAATTCAGCTTAGGAGAGCTTTTGCAGCAACAAGGGAGACATTCCGAGGCTATCCCTTGTTACCGTAAAGCTATAGAGCTGCAACCGAAGTTTTCTAAAGCTTACCACAACCTAGGAAATGCTCTAGGTCAAATGAAGCAGTGGTCTGAAGCGATCGCCTCTTACCGTCAGGCGATCGAACTCAAACCCAACCTCCCCACTGCTTGCTATCGTTTGGGCGAAGCTTTGCAACAACTTGGACAGATAGATGAGGCGATCGCCAGTTACCGTAAAGCTATTGAACTGAAACCCGATTCTTCGGCCAAATTTTACTACAATTTAGGAGAACTTCTCAGCCAAAGACAGCAGTGGGAAGAGGCAATTAGCTGTTACAGTCAAGCATTCGAGCTTGACCCAAACTTTTCGCCAGCCTATTACAAATTAAGGCAAGCCTTAGCCCAAAACGGTCAGCCCGATCCACAAGACAAAACAGTTTCCTACGAGCGATCTGCTGTCAAGTTAAATGTCAATCATGAATTTCCCAAAATTTTGTTTATTCTCCCCGTCAAAGGCGGTGGAGGAGGCGCTCATTCAGTAGTGCAAGAATCCTTAGCACTTTATCGCTCTGGGATTCCTATCAAAATAGCCGTCAATCAGTCTAACTTTACTGACTTTTTAAATGGTTACAAAGAAATTCCCGAAATTGGTGAAATTGCAGCTTCTTATCAAACTTTAACTGAGTTCAAAAAATTAGCTCAAGATTTCTCTGTAGTCTGTGCTACTACTTACAGTTCAGTAAAAATCCTGGAAGCGTTAGTTAGAGAAAATCCCCAGATATTGCCAGCTTACTACATACAAGATTACGAACCATTATTTTCTTACATAGATACTCCAGAATGGGAAGAAGCGCGACAATCCTATGGACTGATTCCCCATGCTATCCAGTTTGCTAAAACTCAGTGGTTGTGCGAGATTGTTAATCGCAATCATGCTGTTAAAGTCCACAAAGTAGAAGCCAGCATCGACCATCAAGTTTACTCCCCCGATCTGAAGAGTGAAAACTCTCGTATAGAGATTTCTATGATGGTAAGATTCACCACGGCCAGACGCGCTCCCCGTCGTACATTAGCTGTCGCTAAAATTTTATCAGATTTGTTTCCAAATCAAGTACATTTTACTATCTTTGGCTCTGACCGGAGTCTGATTGAATCTGCTGGGATACCGATTCCAGAAAATACTACGATTTTTCCTCATCTGAGTCGCTCCGAAGTCGCGGCCCTGCTGCGAAACTCAGATATATTTCTAGATCTTTCTGATTTCCAGGCTTTTGGCCGTACAGCTATAGAAGCAATGGCTTCTGGCTGCATTCCAGTTGTCCCCGATAAAGGAGGAACAGATGAATTTGCGATCGCTGACTTTAACTCCGTAGTCGTTGACACCACATCGATTGAGGATTGTGTCAAGGGAATTGGTAAGCTCATTCAAGCCGATCGCAATGTCTTATTGCAACTCAAGTTAAATGCTATTGAAACAGCGGCTAGATATTCACCAAAACGTGCTGCTTTTAGCATTTACAATCTTTTCTGCAATGAGCTACTTCAACTTGCTTCATAGATAGATATTTTTAGGAGTTTCAAGTAAGTATTATGTTAGACCCTGTTCTTCAAAGACGATATCTCAATAAAGTTCAGCTCCAACTAATGACCAGAAAGCGATGGGCTTACCTACGCTATCTTCAGATGCGTGAAGGATTAATCGAAGCCTTAAAAACGGCAGAAATCAAATCCTTTCTCAGCGTTGGCTGTGGAGCTGGATTAACGGAGGTAGCTCTCGCTCTAGAATTTCCTGCAATTGAGTTTTACCTCACGGATATTGATACTAAAGCCAATATTCAACAGCGATTAGGGATGCGGATGGCCACCGAATGGGTGATTGAAAATGTCAAATGTGACACTTACGATACTTTGACTCCCTCATCAGAATCCTACGATCTAGTAGCCTCGATTGAAGTCCTAGAACATATCGAGGCTGACAAAAAAGCAGCGATTAATATGCGTGCAGCATCACGGAAGTATGTATTTGCACTTGTTCCATTTGCCAGTCATGAAACTAACCTCAATAAAAAAATGAGAGAAAGTGTCTGGAAAAATCACCAGCATTATCGCGTCGGCTACAATGCTGATAGCATCCAGGAAATTTTCCCAGATATTACAATTTTACGTGGGTGTTACTGGAACGATGCTGGTATTAAACTGCGCCAAAAACTTGAACACTTGTCTGATGAAGAAATCCGGGCTTTATTGCCACATTTAACTCAGCTAGCTAAAACAGATATTCGTAACAGTATCCCTGGCGCTGATGGAAATTGTCATGGAATGTGGATTTTGTCAAAAGTCTGAATTATATCTTTTGACAGTTGACAGTTGACGGTTGACTGTTGACTGTTGATAGTTTACAGCATTTGACAAATTAGGTACGTAGTTGCGCTTCAGCGCTCTTTCCTGATATTAGCTAAGAGCGCTGAAGCGCAACTACGTACCTTTGCTCAGTCGCTCAAGAAAAAGTGAGACCTTTTTGATAAATCAAATGTTTGTATGGGAGATTGCGAACATCGGATACACTTACATTATTAGACAACCAAATAATGCCAACAACTTCTCGATAAACTGGTTGGTTGAATTCCACTATTGGTTTTACTTCATGTTTTTCTTGTTCCCAATGCTGTTGGTTTTTGAGTGACGATAACGGGTGAATAGTTGTATCTTGAGAAGAGTTGACCAAGACTCTCCCATAAATTTCATAGTTGGGAACATTGAGTTCTTCAAGAATGTTCTTTACCTGTTGGGCTTGGAGATGTAAAGTATGACCTGTCCAGTCAGACCAATAAAATTTTAGTCCTAAAGATTTTAAGTAGTCATCGGCATCAAAAAAAGGCCCTTTAATAAAAACGAATTTTCTAGAAATTCGGATAGCATTTTTTATGGCTTCTTTGGCATAATCTAATTTAGGTAAATGCTCCAAAGTATGGTTGAGAATTGTAAAATCCACGCAACCATCAGGGAGATCGAGATTGCAAAAATCTCCTTTGATGGCATCATATCCAGCAGCTTTGGCTGATGCTACCTTCTTCGGATCGAGATCGATGCCAAATCCCTTACGCCCTTTGAGTATGTTGATTCCAAATTGAATTGAGCTACCGTTAGAACAGCCAAAGTCTGCAAAATCAAAACTTGTAATATCGAACTCACTCATAATTCTCTTCCAATCAAAATCAAATGTATTGCAACTAGAGATAATTAATTAATACATGATTTTGGTAAGGGTTTCAGGAAAATAGATGTGGTTCTGCGAAGAGAATAGATGCGTTATGCGAGATGTGGCAGTGCATCTGGTTTTGGAAGAGGGCGAAGCATGACCGCATATAAGTTATTAGTTATCATCTCATATTGACTGCGGTCATGCTTCGCCCCTACGGATATCTTCGCTTGCATTGAGATGCACCCGATGTAGCAGTGCAATTTGCCTTTTTTTATATACCGCAAACTTCCAATCTACATCCTTCCCTGATTCAATCCGGATTAAATAGGAAACTTCAGAACAAATAACTATTAACGAACATATCCCCAATAGTACGGTATGCCTAGTCCAAAACCATTGATAACTCGTCCACAGCGTTTAGGTTCATCTAGAACCTACTACAAATTTCAAGGAAAACCTTACAAGCATCTGGAAATAGAGATTAAATTAACTTCTTTAAAAACGATAGCTACTGCTATTTTGTTAGGGGTTCCTTATCTGGGGTTTATTTACGTGTTTTTTTCTGGAGGAGCAAAAGTTATAGCTGTTGGTTTGGTAGTAGTAGGTATCTTGATAGGGGGAACGATCGCACTTTTATACTACTTAAACAGACAAGAGCCTGTCAAACCGCCGACAAATCAAAACAAACGGCGGTAATACCCAGCCCCAAACTCTATTCTGGGGCTGACGCTAGCTCGATCGCTCCATCCGAAATACGATCGCCCCTCCCGACTGCGAAATTCAGATTTTGGGTATCATCAAGCGATCTGTTGAAAATTTTGATACAACTGTCCGGATTGCTACTGAATTCCCAGGAAAGTAGATTAGTAGATGCACCCTGATAATTAACTCCCGACCAATTTTGGCCGGGTTTTTTTTGAGCGATCGCACGCACAGCCGTAAATTCTCGCAAATTTCCCAAATTCTCCGGAAAAAGGTGTGGTGTTACCGGAGAGTAGATTAGTAGATGCACCCTGATAATTAACTCCCGACCAATTTTGGCCGGGTTTTTTTTGTCGATCGCACTTTATGAGCAAATTCTGGCAAATTTCCGAAACTATCCCCTATCCCGAAAGAGGTACGGTACTACCGGAGACTAAATTAGTAGATGCACCCTGATTAATTAACTCCCACGCCAATTTTGGTTTGGGGGTTTTTTTTTGGCGATCGCACTTTATGAGCAAATTCTGGCAAATTTCCGAAACTATCCCGAAAGAGGTACGGTGCTACCGGAGACTAAATTAGTAGATGCACCCTGATTAATTAACTCCCAACCAATTTTGGCCCGGGAGTTTTTTTTGTCGATCGCACCTCAGATCAAATCCGATTGCATAGCCCTGTATTCATCTCCATCTTCTCTCTCTGTGTCCTCTGCGCTCTCTGCGGTTAAATAATTCCGATACAACCGGAAACGATATCAAGCCATCAACTCTGACTAATTTCCCAAACTGTCCGGAACGAGGTACTGTCGCGCCGGAGACTAAATTAGTAGATGCACCCTGATTAATTAACTCCCGCGCCAATTTTGGCCGGGTTTTTTTTGTGTTAAGGCTGATGCTGAAAAAATTTGAGGTAAGTTTCCGGATTGCGCTGGAATTCTGAGGAAGCTTAGTTGGTAGATGCACCCTGATTAATTAACTCCCGACCAATTTTGGCCGGGTTTTTTTTGGCAAAAATTAGATATAACCAGAGGTAGCGACTGTTTGAGGGCTGAAGTATAAGCTCAGAAACCCGGTTTCTAGGAGTTTTGCTCTTGGGTTACGACAAATGTTGAAAGAAACTGAGATCTTGCACCATTCTCAATTACCTTTTTATGAACAGGCAAGATGCCTGTTCCACAAGAAAATTCATCTTTTGTGGAACGGGCATCTTGCCCGTTCTTGAGAATGGTGCAAGATGTGAGAAGAAACCGAGTTGCTGAAATAAATTTTCTAAATTTTCCTGAATGTGGTGCTGTCGGAGCGGAGATTAAATTATGTAGATGCACCCTGATTAATAAACCCCAGCCAATTTTGGCCGGGGTTTTTTTTGATCGAAAGCTGGATCGAGTCGATCGACCTACAACAGATCGAAAGACTGCACCTCAAGCACCGGGCCGATCATCGCAAAAGTCATTACATCCTTGCGGATTTCACCTTTGACGCTGACTTTAAGACCAGCTTTTTTCAACTCAGAAGGAGCATCCTTAAGTTCGTAGGTTTCCCCATCTTCGCCGATTAAAGCCCAAGTGCCCGGGCCTAATCCTTTGCGTTCAATTTCGCCTTTGACTGTAATACTCATGCTGACTGCGCCTCTGTTTTAATAGCCAAACGTGCCAATCCAAAACACAACAAAGCATTGACAATCAAGAATGTTTGTGCTACTAAACCAGTTCCCAATCCCCAAACTGCGGGAGAGAGAACAGCATTCACTGCTAAACAGCTAGCAAAGCCGATCGAAGTTGCGATCGCGATCCACTTCCACTCTCTGTGTCCCAACAGCAAAACAATCAAAATCCCGGGAATTAAAACGCTAGCAAATAAGGGATTCAGCATACTGCTGCCGTTAATTGCACCGCCGAGTTCGGGGATAGAACTACCCATGATTCTCATCGGCCACTGCGGCAAGTCAAATACGAACAAGTTGCGGAGGAAACAGAAGCCAGAACTTCCAGCAATCAAGCCGCCGGAAAAGCCCCAAGTCCACTGGAAGGGGAAATAATTCCGCAAAATGAAAGCCAGCAGGTAAGAACCGAGCACCATGGCAATTTTCGGCAACAGGGCGACTGCACCGCCGTCAATCCAGAAGCGGGGGCTGAGATAGCCGTTGTCGCGCAGCCAGCGGAAGAAGTCGCGGAAGTTGATTTGTCCACGCTGGGCTAGCTGAACTGCTGCGCCTGCGTCTAGATGTCCCGAACCAAAATGGTTTAAGGGGTCTTCTGTGACATTTCGCGAGGATTGCAAGAGTATGCTGCGAATTTGGTCTGGTTCTGTGATGCCGGAGGCTTTGATTAGGGCTGCTACGCCGGCGACGTGGGGAGAAGCCATGCTGGTGCCTTGGTAGGCTTCAAAGACTTCGTTTCCTGTTTCTGGGTCGATCGTACTTTGGAGAATTTTGCCCAGTTCAGAACCACCGGGGGCAGAAATGTCAACCCCGGCGCCGAAATTGGAATAATCGGCTTTTTCTTCGTTGGGGCCGAGGGCAGAAACGCCGATGACGTGGGGATAGCGGGCGGGATAGGAAGCGGAACTTTCGCCGGAGTTGCCTGCGGCTGCGATGATGACAACGCCTTTAGAGTGGGCGTAGTCGATCGCCTCTTCCATTAACTGACTTTCGCCACCGCCACCTAAACTCATGTTGATGACATCTGCGCCATTGTCTGCTGCAAATTTAATTGCTTCGGCAATGTCGGAAACTGTACCGCCACCGCTGCCGCCTAATACTTTGAGCGGCATTAAAGCTGCTTCGTAGGCGATGCCTGCGACGCCGTAGTTGTTGTTAGTTGATTGGGCGACAGTACCTGCGACGTGAGTACCGTGGCCGTGGTCATCGTAGGCTTCGGCGCGATCGTTTACAAAGTCGTAGCCCGGTACAAATTTGGTTTCTTTTAAGTCGGCAACGGGGGTAATGCCGGTGTCAATTATCGCTACTGTTGTACCGCTGCCTTTGGTTTCGTTCCAGGCAGATTCTACGTTGATGCTGCGAAGATTCCACTGCTTGGTATACATGGGGTCGTTGGGAATCTCGAAAGCGCTGTATACGTAGTTCGGTTCAATGTATTCGGTATCTTTAGCCAAATTTGATTTTCTCAGGGCGTTTAGCAAAGTGCGATCGCCCTTGACAACATACACATTATCTGATGTTGAGAATTCGCTGTTGAGTTGCGGTGCGATTTGGTACTGTTGGGCGATCGCATTTACTTCTTTGGCAATCTGGGCAGCACCGATATCTTCGCGGAAATCCAGCACAATCGAGTCGTAAGTGCCTTGAGTAGCCAGTCCTGGGAAATTTGAAATCGCCCAGCCGAGCCCGATTAAAAATAAGCACAAAAGGAAAAACTTTTTCATGGCCGATCGTCCGTTTAGGGAAGGCTTGTTCACCACAATAACCCAATTTTCAGTGCGATCGCCAGTTTTACGGGTGGCGGCTGCTGGATAACTCGCGGGCGGGCCTTTGGTATGTGGTGGTGGGGGCTGCCCGTGCGATCGCAAATTGGTATAATTTCTAGTTTAAATTGCCGAGCAAGTTTGAGGAGTTCAATCAATTGTATCATGAGAGGAGATGGCAAACAAAACCGGGAGTATTTTTTACCAGAAATAATTGGTTTAAAGCCTCTCCCCGATCCGGATAAATTAAAAGAAAACTATTCATTACTCCAATCCTCTTCCTTTTAGGTAGAGGTCGCCCTCATCTGTCAACTGTCAACTGTCAACTGTCAACTGAATGAAAAGGATATTGCATGGAAAGAGGTTTAATGTGGCTGCCGCTGCTGGCACTTTTTATTGCTCTGGCTTGGGCTGGATGGAACGAGTATCAAAAGTTAGAAGCGTATCGCGTCTGGGCGGAACAATTCGCTAAGGCAAAATACGATATTTATGCTGTACTCGGTCAGCAAGAAGACTGTTTGACTTGGGGGAAACCTACTCGCAGCGGCCCTGTGAATTTGCAAAGTTTTTCGTTGAAAAATGTGCAGTCGCTGCGGTTGTTAGTTAACGGTGCTGTGGTAGATTTAGAATCGCCGCCGAATTCTGGAAAAGCGATCGCCATAGAATTTCTGTTAAAAGATACTGCGGCGGTGCAGGTTCCTTTTACAGAAGTTCCTCTAGCAACTAAATGGGCAAAGTATTTGCAACAGGAATTGCAGAGATTTCTCTAAGATTATAGAGTCAATGCCATTTCTGAATCCTCTGATGTCCGGTAGATAGCTCGCAATCAAATAGGTTTGTAGTGAGGGAGCATCTCATTTTTGCAAAAAGCATTTTTTCTTTCAGTGCTGTCCCCGCTCGCGTGCTTTATAAAGCACGCGAGCGGGGACGCTCGCACTACAAATGCAAAACTCAGAGGCTCCCTGTAGTGAGGACTTCAGTCCGCATAAAATCCGAGGACTGAAGTCCTCACTACAAACGAGATAACTGTTATTTTACCCGACTATAAATTGTTTTTTACCTTCCCCTTCCCCTGCGAATGCAAATACAGGAATTTTTACAGCGCTACCAAGAGGGAGAGCGTAACTTTGCTCATATTGACCTCAGCGGTGCTAGTTTAAGCGGTGTCAACCTTCGAGAAATAGACTTAACTGGTGCTAACTTGACGGGTGCTAATTTGAGCTGGTGTTTTTTGAGCAATGCTAAGTTAATTGGGGCTTGTTTGCGCCGCGCGGATCTCCGCAGTGCGGGGATGGCTGGGGCGAATCTGACTGGGGCAAATTTGAGCGGAGCAAATCTTGCGAAAGCAGATTTGCGTCTTGGTTGTTTGGAAGCAGCAGATCTTAATTGGGCGGCGCTGTGCGAGGCGGATTTGGGCGGTGCTAATCTTCAAGGAGTTAAATCTGACCAAATTAATTTAGAAAAAGCTAAACTCGACGGCGCGCAGTTGATGGGGGCGGAATTGATGGAGGCGAATCTCAACCGCGCGAGTCTTGTTGGTGCGAATTTGACGGGTGCTAATTTGCGGGAAGCGCATTTGGTGGAAGCGAATTTGCGATCGGCAATTTTGAGCGGTGCAAATTTGATTGAAGCTGACTTGAATGGTGCGATTTTGCGATCGGCAAATCTGACGGGCGCTGACTTGCACCGAGCTGTGCTGGCGGGGGCGGATTTGACTGAGGCGGTGCTGGATCGGGCTGATTTGAGTCGAGCGAATCTGGCGGGTGCTTATTTATTGAAAGCGAGTTTTAAGCAGGCGCTTTTGCTGCGAGCTAACTTGCAAGAAGTGTATTTGCTGCGGGCGGATTTGAGCGAGGCTAATTTACGCAGTGCTGATTTGCGGAAAGCTGATTTAAGCGGCGCTTATTTGGTGGATTCGATGTTGGCTGAAGCGGATTTAAGAGAAGCTTGTTTGATTGAGTGCCATTTAATTCGGACGGATTTGGAGGGGGCGCAGCTTACGGGGTGCTGCATTCAAAATTGGCAGGTTCAAGATGTCGAGCTGTCTAAAGTTAACTGTCGTTATGTTTTTACTGACTTTGATTATACTGCGAAAGTTGTGGCAAATCGCTTTCCGGTCGATCGCGATTTTGAGTCTGGGGAATTGGGACAGCAGTATCACGAGGAAAGTTCGATTGTGGAGGTGTGTTTTGGTGAGTTTCCTAATTGGGAGGCTTTGGTGTTTACGGTGCGTCGGGTGGAGTTAGAGAGTTGCGAACTTCAGTTGAACATTCAATTTTTTGAGTCTGCCCGAGAGCAAAATTTACTGCGGCTGAGCGCGAACCGTTTGGTGAATGGTAAGATTTTGGGCGATCGCATATTGGCGCTTTATCCAGATATGTTGGAAAAGGTTTTAGCTAAGGGCGCTGAAATTTTGATTTTGCTGGGATTGGCTGTTGCGGATAACGGTTCGCAGGAGGAGTCAGCAACACCGCAGCCACCAAGGCCGCTCCCAAAAGAGGTGTTGCTCAGAAGACAGGAAATCTACGAGCGAATGGTGCGCCAAATTTCGTTTATTTTGATGTCTCAGACGCCGGATAAATTCTCTGAAAGCGTACAGCGGTTGTTGGATTATTTGAAGCAGGAAGGTGTTCCGACAGAGCAGATTCAGAAGAAAGTAATCAGTCAGGCGATCGTGGAGCGGGCCAAGCAAGACGCGGGTTTTCGGGAACAGTTGTTGAGGTGGGAGAAAACGGCGTCGGCGAGTATTCGCTGTTCGATGATGGGGGAAGCGGTGCGATTTGCGATCGCCCTTTTGTGGGAATGAATAGGGAGCATCTCAGTTTTGCATTTAGAGTGCTGTCCGGAGCTCGCGTATTGTACACGCGAGCGGGGACGCTCGCACTGTTTCTGCGTACACAAAAGCCCGCGAGTTTCTCGAAAGCCCGCGAGCGGGGACGCTCGCACTGTTTTTTTGCGATCGCGTGTTTCACCCCGGGCCGCGAGCGGGGACAGCACTTTTTGTCGTCAGATTAGCTGTTTTCCCAGAAAAAAGGATATTTTTCAGGTGTATCTGATAAGTTAGCTTTGACAGGATTTTGTTTAATATATTCCCAGGTATTGATAAAATGTTGGTGGCTGTTAATAATTTCCGCGTGTCGCCCATCTTGCCAAACTTTACCGATATGCTTCATTACTTTAGGAATCTCGGTTGAACTGAAACCTTTAAGACTATGAAGCAAGCTTCCAATTGACCAGTCTTGAGAATCAGACTTCGGAAAAGGCTGAAGCAAAAGATGTACGTGATCTGGCATAATAACGGCAGCGAATAGTTGATATCTTTGGTTGTGAAAGTGCAAGGTAGAATCTAGAACAACTTGTCGAGCCGGTGGAGTTAGTTCTAGTCTTTCCCAGGTAACGAATGTTATAAAATGGATATTCTTGGGGAGTGGTAATTGAATAAAATCTTGTTTCAATGACATTGATTTACCTCATTTAATTGCAAATTGGATTGAGTGCCAGGGACGGCGTGGAAAAATTGGCAAAAATCGCCGGAAATCCTACAGTGCGAGCGTCCCCGCTCGCGTGGAAAAATACCCATCGCTCGCGGATCAAAATTGGCAAAAATCGCTGGAAATCCCACAGTGCGAGCGTCCCCGCTCGCGTGGAAAAATACCCATCGCTCGCGGATCAAAATTGGCAAAAATCGCCGGAAATCCTACAGTGCGAGCGTCCCCGCTCGCGTGGAAAAATACCCATCGCTCGCGGATCAAAATTGGCAAAAATCGCCGGAAATCCCACAGTGCGAGGAAAAATACCCATCGCTCGCGTGGAAAAATACCCATCGCTCGCGTGGAAAAATACCCATCGCTCGCGTGGAAAAATACCCATCGCTCGCGTGGAAAAATCAACATCAATTCGGTACAAGAATCAACATCAATCGTGCGGCAAAATCAATATATAGCCTTTCTCAAAAAGATGAGGTATAACTGACAGCTCATATAACCACTAAACTAAGAAGGGCCCAAGCCCAACAACATACCTCATCTTTCTGAGCACCGTTATAAATAGCCCGATCGCACTATTCCTCCACCAGCCAACCAATTACCAATCTTGACTCGCCAGTTGGCGGCCCGCTAAAGCCCGCACTTGCTCGTCTGCATCGGCAACTGCGAGCGATCGCACCAATCGCAAAGTTTCCTCATTTTCGGGATAATGTTCGATAATTGCTTCGAGTGCTGTAAACCGGGGATTGTAAGCAAAAGAACCTGTTCTATCGTAGGCATCGGTAAGAGCTCTGTGGCGCAAAAACTCAAACATTCCCGGTTCGTCCTTCCATCCCCGAATTAACTCTACCAGAGCGATCGCCCGCACCTGCGAATCATCATCCTGCTCGGCCCTAATTTTCAGCCACTCAAAAGTTTGAGACTCATTTGTCCGCCCCCGGGCTAACTTTTGCAAAGCAATTTTCCTAACAGCCGAACTCTCATCGCCCTCTGCTTTAGCCTCCAACATCCGCAAAGTTTCAGCACCATCGGGCCAATTGCGAGCAAGTTCCTGCACCGCCACCTCACGCACCTCCTCATCCCCAGCATCAAGCTGAATTTTCAACCAAGACAAGGTTTCCGGCTCTTGCGGCCATCCCCGCGCTATTTCTCGCACCAGCACGCTCAGCAAGTGAGAATTGGGCTCCGACTCCGCCAGTTGTTTGAGAAAAGGCAGCGTCTCGCCCCGGTGTCCCCAGCCTCTTGCTATCTGTTCCACCGCAGTTTCTCGGACGTTGATGTGTCTGTCTGATTCAGCCAGAATTTTCAACCATTCAAAGACTTCGAGACTGGCTGACGGTAAGGTGGCTGCGGCTACTACTACCACTTGCCGCACAGTCCAATAATCATCTGAGTTCGCAATTTTTTGCAGCAGGGGCAGTGTCTCTGGGCTGTCGGGCCAACAGGAGGCAATTTGTTGCAAGGCTATTTCGCGCAGTTCGGCGTCGAGATCGCTCGTAGCTATATTTTGCAAAAAAGCCAGAGTTTCGGGCTTAGATGGCCAGCCAGAGGCAATTCCTTGGACTGCCGCCTGCCGGACGGTGGAACTCGCGTCGGACTGGGCGAGACTTTTCAGCAGCGGGTAAATATCTGGTTCGCCCGGCCAGCGCGAGGCCAATTCTTCGATCGCCGCTGTTCGCACTTCTTCGTTGCTGTCGGAGGTGGCTAGGGTTTTCAGCAGCAAGCAAACCTCGTCATCGGCGGGCCAACCCGCTGCCAATTCCCGCACCGCTACTGTTCGCAGGGTAGAACTTCCTGTCTGGGCAAGGTTTTGAAGCTGGGACACCGTGCCTAAAACGCTGTGCCAACCTCTGGCTATTTCTTGCCACGCTACGACTCGCACTCCCAAATTTTCGTCGGATTCGGCGGCCGTTCTCAGCAGCAGCAAGGTATCTGTGCGATCGGGCCAATGAGAGGCCAACTGTTCCAGGGCGCAGGTGCGGACTGCGGGACTGCGATCGGATTGAGCCAGAACCGCCAGCAGCGGCAAGGTATCGCTGTTAGAGGGCCAACCAGAAGCCATTTCTTCGATTGCAGCCGATCGCACTGCCCAGCTTCGATCGGATTTAGCGAGGTTTTTGAGCATCAGGTAAATTTCTGGTTCGTCAGGCCAACCGCAGGCTATGGCTTTGACTGCTGTGGCGCGGACTTCGCCGCTGTCGCTGGAGTGTGCTAGTATTTTGAGCCAAGGCAGGGTTTGCGGGTCGTTTTTCCAAGTTTGGGCGATCGCGGCGATCGATCGATAGCGAATTTGATAAGTTTCCTGCAATTCTTCAGCGCTTTGATAAAGAATCAGAAAAACCGTACCGTATTGCGATAACTTTTTTAAAGCGTTTAACAGTTTTTTTTCTGTTGTTTCATTGATGCCATTTTTAACTCTTGATAGGCATTCTGCTGCTAAAAATAAATTAATAAATTTTTCTTGTTGACCATTTTGAGTTATCAAATATTCTATAACTTCGCTCGCTGTTTCTTTGTCGAGCTTGGCTGCAATTTCTCGGAGGAATTCGTGCAAAGATTCATCTCGCCAGTGCTGGCCGAAAACTTGTGTTTGGAGTTCGGCCCCAGTCAGTTGACCTGTTTTGAGTTGTGCGTCGATTAACTCTGCCACTGTCTGGGGATTATTTTCGACAACAAGTTTTTTTAATAACATAGTGATATCCTACCCCCTAAAGTTTGTTTGGATTGAAAATCTGAAATAAGACGCTCGCGGTTGAAACGGCTTCTATAGATACAAAACCCGCTTGTATAGCGGATTGAAAACCGAGTGGTTGAAATTACGCTATCTTCTTTACACCGTGCAGGCGGACGAAAGTTTGACTGTAGATGCGATTTCTACCGCTGTCCGATCCAGATTGTAGTATGCAGCCGATCGACTCTATTTTATAGCAAAACCAGTGGCTCGATCGCGCCCCAATGCAAAATCCGCCACCACCCAATCGGAATGTTGGGTGTTGGCGGATGGATCTCGAACAATTGGGGCGTTGAATCTAGCTAGCTGCTACTTGAACGCGATCGCCTGCAACCCGAACCCGAAAAGTCGGAATTGTTACCGTTTCATCGTCCAAACACTGGCCAGTAGCCAAGCTAAAATTCTGCTTGTAAATCGGAGAAGCAACTTTTAGAGTGCCGCTGCGATCGCCCACAAGTCCTCGGGACAACACAAAAGCCTTGCTAAACGGGTCGTAATTGCTCAAAGCATACAGTTCATCCCCGTTTCCCACTCGGAAAACAGCCACTTGTTCCCCAGCCACCAAAGCACAAACTCCTGTATTTGGGGCGATCGCATCCAGGGAGCACACATCTACCCAAGTTGTTACTGTATCGGAAACCTGTAATGATTGAACCATTTTTTTCCTGTTAATTTAATACGACTAATCTCATTCCCAGTCTACGGCTTTCATCCTATCAACAATTGGCTAAAACCTACGAGCGCTCTCGTTTGTCTGGGAGCATCGATCCCCCTCGCATCCCCCTTTTTAAGGGGGACGCAAGATAATACTCCTGTTCCTCCCTTTTTTTAATGGGGTTAGGAGAACTTTGATAATACTCCTGTCCCCCCCTTTTTAAGGGGGGTTAGGGGGGATCCGGGGCTTTGCCTAAAACAATCAAGCTGACAATAGGTTTAAGTTCAAGTTGACACGCTTGGAATTATTCCGAAACTCCAGCTAGAGCCTTTTCATCCTCGTAAGCAGGGCGATTTTGTCCCCGTTCCTCGACACGAACAATACTCGGATCTGGCAAATCGGAATTCACAAAATGCTGGAATCGCTGCACCTTTTGCGGGTCTTCAATCGTCGTTTTCCACTCGCATTGATAAGTATTCACCAAATGCTCCATCTGCGCCTCTAACTCAGCACAAATGCCCAGAGAATCCTCAATTACCACCTGCTTCAAGTATTCAATACCGCCCTCAAGCTTGTTCAACCAAGTAGCGGTACGTTCCAGGCGATCGGCCGTGCGAATGTACAAGACCAAAAAGCGATCGATATACTTAATCAAAGTTTCCTTATCGATATCCGCCGCCAGCAAAACCGCGTGCTGCGGCTTAATCCCCCCGTTACCGCACACGTACAAATTCCAACCATTCTCAGTAGCAATAATCCCAAAATCCTTGCTTTGAGCTTCCGCGCATTCGCGAGTGCAGCCAGAGACAGCAGACTTGAGCTTGTGGGGCGATCGCAAACCGCGATAGCGCAACTCAACCTCGATCGCCAAACTCGTCGAATCCTGCACCCCAAAGCGGCACCAAGTGCTACCAACACAAGATTTGACAGTCCGCAAAGCCTTACCGTAAGCGTGTCCAGACTCAAATCCCGCATCAATCAAGCGGTGCCAAATATGCGGCAACTGATCCACCCGAGCACCAAGCAAATCGATCCGCTGTCCGCCAGTAATCTTAGTATAAAGCCCAAAATCCCTGGCAACTTCTCCCAAAGCAATCAACCTCTCCGGCGTAATTTCTCCACCCGGGATGCGCGGTATCACCGAATAAGTACCGTCGCGCTGAATGTTTGCCAAATAGTAATCGTTGGTATCTTGCAAACCGACGTGAGACTTCTCTAGAATATGGTCGTTCCAAGTAGAAGCCAGCATCGAAGCCACAGCAGGCTTGCAAATTTCGCAGCCGTGCCCTTTGCCGTGTTTGGCGATCGTCTCATCAAAGCTTTTCAGCTCTTGAGAGCGCACCAAATGGTACAATTCTTGACGGGAATACTCAAAATGTTCGCAGAGATGATTTTTGACCGCAAACCCGGCTTTCTTCATCTCCGACTTAAAGATGTCCGTCACCAAAGGCACGCAACCGCCGCAGCCCGTACCAGCTTGAGTGCATTTCTTGACACTGCCGACATCAGTTAAATTGCGATCGCGAATCGCCTCACAAATCTGCCCTTTACTGACATTATTGCAAGAACAAATTTGAGCAGAATCCGGCAGACTCTCCACACCAAAACCAGCAGGTGCTCCGCCTTCGCGCGGTGGCATCAACAAATCTTCTGGATGTGGCGGCAAAGCAATATCATTTTGCATGAATTGCAGCAAAGTGCCGTAAGCAGAAGCATCTCCGACGAGAATACCGCCTAAAATTCGGCTACCATCTTGATTTAAAACTAATTTCTTGTAAGTGCCTTGGAAATTGTCAGCAACAACAATCTCTTTAGCACCGGCAGAATTCGCAAAAGCATCACCAAAACTCGCCACATCCACACCCAAAAGTTTCAGTTTTGTGGACATATCCGCACCAGTGAAAGTGCTAGTGGGACGGGCATCTTGCCCGTCATCCGCAGCGCTGCTCAAAATATCTGCTGCTACGCCAGCCATTGTATAACCAGGGGCAACTAAACCGTAGATGCGATTTTGATAAAGTGCACATTCGCCGATCGCATAAATATCAGAATCCGAAGTTTGGCAGCTATCATTAATTATAATACCGCCGCGTTCTCCCACTGCAATCTCGCAACCTCGGGCAATTTCATCTCGGGGGCGAATACCAGCAGAAAACACAATCATATCCGTTGCCAATTCCGAACCATCAGCAAACAGCATTTTAGTAACTTTGCCATCTTCGCTGACAATTTCGGTGGTAGATTTGCTAGTGTGAACCGAAACCCCCAACTCCTCAATTTTGTTACGGAGAATCGCACCACCAACCTCATCAACTTGCACTGGCATCAGCCGCGATGCAAACTCAACCACATGAGTTTTCAAACCCATATTTTGGAGAGCATTAGCGCACTCCAAGCCTAACAAACCGCCGCCAATTACTACACCTATTTTGCAATTTTTAGCATAATCTGACATCGCCTCCAAGTCGTCAATTGTCCGGTAAACAAAAGTACCAGCCGCGTCTTTGCCTTTGATAGGCGGTACAAATGGATAGGAACCGGTGGCGAGAACAATTTTGTCGTAGGGAACTTCTAAACCGTTGGCTGAAGAGACAGTTTTTTGTTCGCGATTGATGGCGACTGCTTTGTCGCCGATGTGAATTTGAATACCATTTTCTTGATAAAATCCCGGTGCAACTAGAGATAAATCTCCCGCCGTTTTCCCAGAGAAAAATCCGCTGAGGTTTACGCGATCGTAAGCAACGCGCTGCTCTTCACAGAAAGTAATTAAATTCCAGCATTTGGCAGCATCCGAGCTCACCATTAACTCTAGGAACTTGTGACCTACCATACCATTGCCAATTACAATCAGATTTTTTTTGGCTGTCATTAGAATCTCTTTTATCTCGTTTATCCGTCGTTGGTTTTATTAATATAAGAATTTTTTGTAAATTTTTGTATTAATAGATACAAAAAATAATATTTTATGCAATTGTTGAATGCTCGCGATTGCATTTTTGCATGATAGACTTCTTGCCTAAATCTTTGATTGTATAGATAGACAGATCCGTCGAGGTAGAGCGACACATATCGACGCAGATAATTTCAAGAATTGAGAGTGAATGAATGCAATTGGATGCGTTTTTTTCAATCAAGGTGTAATACCATTTTTTTAAAGTTATGACAGACTTTTGCAAACTAGGGAAACGAGATAATTACAACGTCTTGTCGTCCTTTATCTTTATCAGATCTTTAGAAAAATGGTATAAGCTATGATAGCTTGCACTTCGTCGCGAGCGAAAGTAAAATTGATCATTCCTGGCACCGCCTCAATAGGCGAGTTCGCTTTAATCTTCAATACAAATCCGAATTCTAATAAACTAGCCCCGGTCGCTATCTTGTCGTCGATTGACTGGCCAAGAGATGAAATGAAAATCCCCTGTCCAGACTAATTTTGAGCGAAGCAAAAAGAGAAAGGGAGAACTGGATGAGGAAGCGAACAATAGATCTATGCTTGTCAATAATACCTTCATTCGTTATAATCTTATCAGAGTTTGTTGCAGTAAAAGGAATCTAGGATGTTTGGTAAAAAAACTACAGACTCGCAGCCAAATGAAGACAGGAACATGACGGGTTTGATTAAAATATCAGGTTGCGACAACCCCAGTCGGCGAGGGGATGTAGTTTTTGTCCACGGTTTGGCCGGTCATGCTTGGAATACTTGGCATTGGCAAAATCCTAGCGCTCCCGATTACCAAAAAGATAATTTTTGGTTGAATTGGCTGGGAAATGATTTAAAAGATGTCGGGATTTGGAGTTTTGGTTATGATGCAGCACGATTCAGGGCTAGCGGTTCTGCTATGCCGCTATTTGACCAGGCTAGTAACTTTTTAGACGATTTAGAAAATTTTAACATCGGCGATCGCCCGATAATTTTTGTTACTCACAGCATGGGTGGGTTGCTGGTTAAAAAAATGCTGAGTACCGCAGAAAATTTTTCGCGAAATAAACGAAAAAAGGCGGTAATTGAATCTAGCAAGGGCATTGTATTTTTATCTACTCCCCATCTTGGCTCTGATGTTGCTCAATGGGTACAATCTTTGACGGGCTTTTTGACTACAGTTAATGTTGAAGAATTAAAAACTCACGCATCGCAGTTACGCGAACTTGATGAATGGTATCGGCAACACGTTGATGAGTTTGGGATTGAGACAAGAGTTTATTATGAAACCAGGCCGACTAGCGGTATTTTAATTGTTAATGCTAGCAGTGCCAATCCCGGTATTAAAGATGTAAAACCAACTGCGGTAGAAGCAAATCACGATACCATTGCTAAACCGCAAGCGGGAGATAAAAAAGTCTATTTGGGTGTGAAAAATTTTATTGAGGATTGTTTCCCGCAGCAAAAATCTCTTCCTCCCGGCGATACTTCAGTTATCCAACCGCAAATTATTGCGGAGAAAAGCGAAGACCCTTATCAGCCTCTTTAATTGATGGTGTTAAATTAAAGAGGCCAAAAATATTTCAAGCACCACTTTTACCAGAACACTATGTAGATCGTCCAGAAATTAGCCGCGATTTAAAACAGCGGTTGCTGGCTAACGATCGAACTTTAGTTGTTAGTGCAATTCACGGTTTGGGATCGGTTGGTAAATCGACTTCAGCCGCAGCTTTAGCGCATGACGGAGATATCCAAAATCATTTTAGCGACGGTATACTTTGGGCAACTTTAGGTCAAGAACCTAACGTTCTCCAAAAATTAAGTCATTGGGTGCATGATTTAGGGGATTATAATTATCCCGTTACGGATATGCACAGCACGTCACTGCATTTGCGTACCCTACTAATGGATAAAGCAATGCTGTTGGTAGTTGATGATGCTTGGATAGATAAAAATAACGGGTGGGAATATGTAAAAGCATTTAATGTTGGCGGTTCTCGCTGTTGTCTGTTAGTAACTACTCGCGATGGTTCGATCGGGAATGTGCTTGGTGCTAACACTTATCCCCTAGATGTAATGACAAAAACACAAGCGTTAGAGTTATTGACGCAGAAAATCAAAACACTAGGGAAGCAACTAGAAGCAAGTGAAATTAAGTCAGCAAAAGCTTTAGCTGAGGCTGTTGGTTATTTACCATTAGCGTTAGAATTAGCGGCTGTACAAGTTGCAAATGGTACTACTTGGCAAGCTTTGATTGCAGATATACAGCAAGAAATTGCTCGGTTAAGATCGTTGCAAGACCCCGGAATCAGGAATATTGGTTATGATGATAAGTTTAAAAAAGTCAGTTTGCAAGCATCATTAAATCTGAGCATTAAGCGGTTAGAAGAAAATGACCGAGAGTGTTTTGCTTGGTTGGGCGTGTTACCGGAAGATGCAAACATTACTCACCTAATGACAGCGACACTTTGGGATATAGACGAACGAGATGCAAGCGAAACTTTGATGTTTTTCCGCAGTCAAGCGTTGTTATTACCTGGTGTGACTCTGGCTGATGGGACAATAACTTATAGATTGCACGATTTATTCCACGATTTAGCACGGAATTTGTTAACTGCATCCCCAAAACCAAAACGTCAAGGCGATTTGCTGGGGTTGGGGATAAACTGGAAAGATGCTCACGTTCAACTACTAGATAAATACCAACAGCAAACAGCAGATAATTATTGGCATACTCTACCAGATGACGGTTATATTCATCAATATTTAGTTTGGCATTTAGAAAAAGCAAGGAAAATAGCAGAAATTCACCAGCTATTGCGGGAAGAGTCAGCGAGCGGTCATAATGGCTGGTATGAAGTGCGGGAAAAATTAGGTCAAGTAGCAGGTTTTTTAACGGATGTTTCGCGTGCTTGGGAATTAACAGAATCTGAGTTTGAAAAAAATCCATCGCACGTTATCAGTTTACAATGTAAATATGGGTTAATCGTGTCTTCTTTGAATAGTTTGTCGGCAAATATACCAGAAGCATTGCTGGTTGTGCTGGTAAAAAATGGATATTGGAAACCAGAACAAGGGTTAGCTTATGCTTTGCAAAAACCAGATTTAGTAGCTAAAGCATATTCATTAATTGCGATAGCTGATTATTTGCCAGACAAGCTAAAAAAGCAAGCGTTGTCAACAGCATTAGAAAAAATACCTCAAATTCAGAATGAATACTATCATGATAAATCCACTCGCGCGCTTGTCCTCTCATCTTTAGTAGAAAAGTTGCAGTCGAAAAATTTGTATTCCGAAGCATTAGAAATCATACATCAAATTCAGGATGAATCTTCTCGGGCCGATCTACTATCATATTTTTTAGCAGAAAAATTGCCGTCAGAAGACCTGTACTCTCAAGCATTAAAAATAGCACGTAAAATTAGGGATCAGTCCGATCGCGCTAAAGTTATTTCATCTTTATCGGAAAAATTACAGTCGGAAACTTTGTACTGCGAAGTATTAGAAATAATAAGTCAAAGTTTGCATGAGTCCGATAGAGCAGAAATTTTATCATATTTAGTTAAAAAAATACCAGCAAATTTGTACTCGGAAGCATTAGAAGTAGTACGTAAAATCTGGGATGAATACCATCGCGCTCGTGTCCTCTCATCGTTAGTGGCAAAATTACCAGAAAATTTGGATTCGGAAGCATTAGAAACAGCACGTCAAATTCAGCATGAAAAGTATCGCGCTCGTGTTCTCTCATCTTTAGCAACAAAGTTACAATCGCAAAATTTATACTCAGAAGTATTAGAAATAGCACGTCACATTCAGGATGAATACTCTCGCGCTGATGTTCTCTCATGGTTATCGGAAAAATTACCAGAAAATTTGTATTCGGCAGCATTAGAAACAGCAAGTCAAATTCATGATGAATATAATCGCGCTCGTGTTCTCTCATCTTTAGCAACAAAGTTACATTCAGAAAAGCTACATTCGGAAAATTTGTATTCGGAAGCATTAGAAACAGCCGCTCAAATTCATTCTGAATTGGAGCGCACTCATGTTCTATCATCTTTAGCGGAGGAATTGCCAGAAAATTTATACTCGAAAGCATTAGAAATAGCGAGTCAAATTCAGAATGAATACTCTTGCGCTGAAGTTCTATCATGTTTATCAGAAAAAATACCAGAAAATTTATACTCAAAAGCATTAGAAATAGCACGTACAATTCAGAATGAATACTATCGCGCTGGTGTTATCTCATCGTTAGCGACTAAGTTACAGTCGGAAAACTTGCACTTGGAAGCATTAGAAACAGCAGGTAAAATTCAGTATGAATTCGATCGCGCTACAGTTCTCTCATCTGTGGTACTCAAGTTACCCAAAAAATTGTATTTTGAAACATTACAAACAACACGTCAAATTCATGATGAAGAAGCTCGCTCTATAGTTCTCTCATCTTTGGTGAAAAGTCTACCAGAAAGTTTGTATTCGGAAGCATTAGAAATAGCTCGTCAAATTCGTTCTGGAAAGTATCGCGCTAGTGTTCTCTCATCTTTAGCGACAAAGTTACAGTCTAAAACTTTGTACTCGGAAGCATTAGAAACAGCACGTCAAACTCAAGATGAATTTTATATTTATAAATTTCTCTCGTCTTTGGCGGAAAAGTTACCAGAAAATATGTACTTGGAAGCATTAGCAACAGCATGTCAAATTCAAGATGAATTGTATCGCGATCGCGTTTTCTCATCTTTGGCGGTAAATTTACCAGAAAATTTGTACTCGGAAGCATTAGTAACAGCACGTCAAATTCAGGATAAATCTACTCGCGCTGAAATTCTGTCATCATTAGCGGAAAAATTACAGTCTAAACTTTTGTACTCGGAAGCATTAGCAACAGCACGTCAAATTCAGGATAAATCTACTCGCGCTGAAATTCTGTCATCATTAGCGGAAAAATTACAGTCTAAACTTTTGTACTCAGAAGCGCTAGAAATAACAAGTCAAATTCAGTCTGAATACGATCTCGTTAAAGTTCTCTTATCATTAGCGGAAAAATTACCAGAAAATTTGTACTCAGAAGCGCTAGAAATAATACGTCAAATTCAGTCTGAATCCGATCGCGCTAAAGTTCTAAGTTCTTTACTTAACACAATGTCATCATCCCAACAAAAAAATGAGGTATACAAAATGTGGTTAGAAATCATGAAAAGCACTTTATCTAAACTCAAGCGCAAGGAATTTCAGGAAAATATAAGTGTTCTAACACCAGTAATTTATAAATTAGGTGGCAAAGATGCAATTATGGAAATTGTTACCGCCATTCAAGATGTCGCGCGATGGTGGCGTTAGAATGTAACAGTTGACAGCGAAAATCAGATCTGGGTTTTTGCTGTTCATTGTCCACTGTCAACTGTTTAAGCTCCCATCCCTGAATACTGTTTCAAACCCTGCCGCCACAGCCAGCGATTCCACACAAAAAACACCACGCCCCAACCCAGCATCACCAACAAACCACGGCCGATATCTACGGGTAATCCGATTAAAATTGAAGCTGGAAAATGAATCAAATAAGGAAACGGAGTCCACAAAACCACTGCGCGCACCTCCGGGGGAAACACTTCTAACGGTGCGATAAGTCCCGATAAAAATAGGTAAATTAAAAACCAGAATTGCTCGATCGCACTTGCGCGCTCTATCCAAAAAGCAAACAGCGCAAAGGTATACTGGATCAGGAACCGCAAGCAAAAAGCCAAGACGACAACCAAGGAAAACAGCAAAAACCTGCCCAAACTCGGCACCCAAAAAGACTGTGGGTAAAGTGCAAAAAACAGCAGCACTAATCCGAATACAAAAGGTAGCCTCGCAAACCTTTCGGAAACATGAGATGCGAAGTGATGCCATACTGGATCTAGAGGCTGCAACAATCTATTAGATAACTTGCCTTGGACTACTTCTTTTTCAAACTCCCAAATCACCCAAACAACATTAGTTTGTCGGACAATGAAAGCTGCCAAAAAGTAACGGGCAAAGTCGATCGCCTTTAGCCCAAACTGACCACTTTCTGATGCTTGCATCCACACGCCCATCAAGATAAACGGCAAAGCTCCCGACAGGGCCCACAAAAACAATTCTGCCCGGTATTCGAGCATATAAGCGTAGTAAGTCAGTAGCAAAGTTTTAGCAATTCTGATGATTCTTTTCATATCAATCTCACTAAAAAAATTATAGGTAAAGGTACGTTGTTGGGCTTTAGCCCTCTTTCGGCGTATATAGAAAGAGGGCTGAAGCCCAACAACGTACCTATCTTTATCTTGAGAATAAAACACCTTGCTTTTTAGGTAATCTGGGGGAACTCTACACTTTTCCCGTGCGAAAAACTCGACCGATTACCTCTTCAATTGGCGGATCTGTGACAGTCAAATCTATCACTTCCAACTGGGCTAAAATCTTCGACACGCTCGCCGTCAGCTCCTCCCTTTTGACCAAAAACCGGACTGAATTACCTTCAATAGATTCTACCTCGCCGTAAGCAAAAGCGCTATCTTTTGCTAGCGGTTCGGCTAATTTTACCTGGACTTCTCGGTAAGGTGCAAACCTGTCGAGCAATCCGTCCAAACTGCCATCATAAACTAATTGCCCTTCATGGATTAACAAAACACGCTTGCATAAAGCCGTAATGTCAGCCATATAGTGACTTGTCAAAAGCACAGTTGCTTGATAGCGCTCGTTATATTCTCGCAGAAATTGCCTGACACTAAACTGTGCGTTGATATCCAAACCTAAAGTCGGTTCATCTAAAAATAATACCTCCGGTTGGTGCAGCAGTGCGGCCATCAATTCCGCTTTCATTCGCTCGCCTAAAGACAGCTTGCGTACCGCCTGATTTAATTTGCCTTCTAGTGACAGCATTTCTGTCAATTCTCCAATTCGCTGTCGGTAATCTCGATCGGGAATGCCGTAGACTGCGGCATTGATTCGCAGAGAGTCGAGTACGGGTAAATCCCAAATTAACTGCTGTTTCTGCCCCATAACTAAGGTGATTCTTTGCAGAAAAGCTGCTTCGCGGCCAAAAGGAGTACGATCGCACACAGTGACAGTACCATCAGACGGGTAAATCAAACCAGTCAACATTTTCAGCGTCGTAGTTTTGCCCGCACCGTTAGCGCCGAGAAACCCCACCACTTCACCAGGTTCAATACTGAAAGAAACGCCCTCAACTGCTTTGATATTGCGGTAAGTGCGCTTAAAAAAGTGCTGCATGGTTCCTTTCAGTCCCGGTTCCTTAATCGCTACGGGATAAACTTTGCTTAAGTCTTTAACTAAGATAATTGGCATTGGCTCTAGTTTTAACTTTTATTTTAATGTGCGATCGCGCGATCGGGTTGTGCCAAGCTGTAGAATATTACAAGATATCCATTATCACATCGCACAAAATTTACAACTATGGTACTCACCCCCGATAATTCTGGCATCCCTCGCTTGGTAGGAGACAATACTGCTGAAAATATTACACTTGCACCGGGACAACTTGCCAGTTTTCCTGGGGGAGTTTGGATGCTGGGCGGCAATGATACTGTCAGGGGCGCGTCAGATGCAGAAAGGATTTTCGGCAACGATGGTAAAGACAGTCTGTTTGGCGGTGCCGGCGATGATTCTATTTACGGCGGCAAAGCTGATGACGATGTTTTGGGAGAAGCTGGAAACGATTTCTTGACGGGAGATAAAAATAGTGATTTCGTTGATGGCGGCGTGGGAAATGATTTGCTGCGCGGGGGGCAAGGTGTTGATTTGTTAGTCGGTGGTGACGGCAACGATACTTTAATTGGCGACAGAGATGTGGATGTTTACAAAGGAGGTGCGGGCAACGATGTCTTTGTTTTGAGAGTCGATCAAGCTGGACTTAGATTAGTTGGAAATGAAGTTCCTGACGCCGTAATTATCGATTTTGATAAGTCTAGCGATTCAATCGGAATTAGTACGGCATTCACCAGCAGCAATATCACTTTTGAACAAGTGAGTTATAGTTTAAACGATCCGAGACTACTGTTACTCGATCCAGGAAGTATCTCGGGGGGAACGAGTTTGTTAGCCAAGGGCGGCATCTCGCAGCAAAGTCTCGATCCCGATCGTAATGGGCGTGTGGAAGCTACTAATATTAGATTCGGTTTTACTAATGCTTTGTTGGGGACTGTGTTGAATGTGACTCCGGCAGATTTAAACGGGCGTTTGATTAATGCTAGTTCTCTGCTTTAATCTGTAGGTGTAGGGTGCGAAATACGCACCTTATTAGAAAGATGAGGTACGTTGTTGGGCTTGGGCCCTCTTAGTATTTATGATATAGTAAGCGAGGTCGCATCAAAAACTCCATTTACAGTCATACCTCATCTTTCTGATAAATGCTATATGCACCTTATTAGACTTGAATTAAATAAATCTGACTTTGATACATAAACCGCAGATGATTTTCTGCTCGCTGGAAATGAATGCAATTGCTCGTCTACTAATAATACCAATTATAGAAGAATTCTTGGTACAATATTTGAGGTTGAGTTTGTTTGCTCGACAAAGATTGGATCAAGGTACGTTGTTGCGCTTCAGCGCTCTTTATATATATTCGGAAAGAGCGCTGAAGCGCAACTACGTACCTAATTTTTCGTTTTTTATATATATTCGGAAAGAGCGCTGAAGCGCAACTACGTACC
>NZ_JAEQCE010000092.1:0-23929 GCF_020738665.1 Microcoleus sp. PH2017_08_TRC_O_A | reverse complement strand
TAAATCCAAAAAAGTTAAACACAGAGGTACTGGAATAAAAATTAATTCTCCTGTTTTTAATATTTTAAAGCCTCCCAACCCTTAAGTAAACCGTATTGGTTTATAGTCTCGGTCAACGACAACTCAGAAACCAATTAAAAGCAGCTCAAGTCGGCATCAAAAGTCAACTAGGGAAATTAACTGATCGACCCACATTAAGATGGATATTCCAAGTTTTTGAAGGAATTCATATTTTAACTTTAAATGGGGCAAATCAAATAGTTAATTTGACAGAGAAACGCAATTTTATCTTGAAGAATTTGCCATCATCTTGTCAAAAATATTATCTACTTTCTTAATTGCCACCACAAAATAGAGTCAACAAAAAAATATTAACATCAAAAGGGGAAGTAATTCTTCCTCAACTTTTTAGTGCTTTACATAAACCATTTTATGAATCAAAGATTTAATATTTGATTATTTCTCTGATTTCCGCAAATGAGTTCAGTATTTTTTCTGAATTATCCTGGTTTTTGGCTTTTTGGGTATTCTATTTTATCGTACTTCAACTTGAAGTGCGGAATGTGGGTTATATAAAGTGGGAGGATCGTTGAAATCTCTAGCCAAAGCCAAGGAATTTTTGTGGGCCGGAAGGGTAGAACCTACCCTAAATTTATTTAAAAATTGTCGCAGAAAAACCGCCAAAAACTTTTGTAAGTATCTAGAAAAGCATCGCTAAGCGAATTGTTAATTATGAGCTAATACGGTTTACTTAAGGGTTGGGAGGCTTGAAAATATTAAAAATAGGAGGATTAGTTTTTATTCCAGTACCTCTGTGCTTGACTTTTTTGGATTTAAACTTTGAAACAGGTTTTTTGACAACTCTTGGGTTGTTTCTCTCAACTCTTTGTGGCAAAGTTGCATCAAGTATCTCCAAATTCAGCCAAGTTTAAAAAAGGGGATTTCTTGTGGTTCTAATCGCTGAAATTTTGGGACAGCGCGACGAATAACTCGTAATGTACTCGTGAAAGAAATACTTAATGGGGAAATTTCTGCACTATGCGCTGTTTGACAAATTAATGACCGCACAGCCCAATGTCCTAATAATAGACCATAAATTTCTTGTACTACTTCTCTTGGTCTTTGAGAACGAATATGAGTTTTTCTTTCTAACAGATGTACTTTGAATTCATCAATTGTATTTTCGACTTTCCATCGTTGATGATATTCGGCAGCCAATAACTTTGCCGGAAATTTTTTAGGGTCTAATAAGCTTGTAATTAAACGATATCTAATTTCTGCTGTTGGATCATTTAAGTTTTCAATCGTGTACTCGATTACTCTGATTTGGATGGGTTTAAATCCTTTTTTTCGCTTATTTGCCTGGGGGATTAATAAAACTTAAGTAAGAACCATCTTCTAGTTGTGTTCCGCCCTGGAATTTAACTAATGATGGAATTCTTCCTAAATAGCCACAACCCTTGTTGAGCGTCGCTGATACCATCGCATACAAATGCAAACCACGCGTCCCACATTAGCAACATTTCTTTAGTAACTGACCACAATAATCTTAATGCCCTGATTCTTTCTCCCATCTTATATGGACAAATTAAAGCATCAAATATTAAATGTGTTCCTGCTTCTACTAAAATAACTAATCTAGATGAAAGGAAAAGCAGCTCTTGTACCTGGACGGCTACCTTTCCCGGCCAAAAACTCTGGCATTTTCATCACCCAGAGGGGATGTCTAAGCAGGTTCCATCTATTGCTACAACTCTCAATCCATTCAGAAAAGCTCCTACTGTTTCAGTTGTAGCCATTGGTCGTACCAACTGATGAAATAACTGGCTCATTACAGAAGGCCCTAATCTTTTTCTGGCTTTAGTAATAGCTGCCTTGCAGGGAGTTTTCCAGAATTTACCAGTTTTCAACCAGACTTCATTAAGTCCATCAATCAGATTTTTTAGTACGTCCCGCATTGAGTCTTTTGACCATAAGCTCATTGCTATGATTAGACACACTACCAGTTGTGATGGTAGCCCACGATGCCGTTTTTCTTTGGCTTTGGCTTTGAGAATAGCTGCTTCTATTTCTGTTGATGGAACCGCTACCTCTATTGCGATTCTAATAATAATTTTTTGTACGGCACTATACTTGATTTACTTTTTTATACATCATACTTAGTGTACCACTTGTTCGACCTTAAGTAAACCGTATTGAATTATGAGCAATTATCATCAGACAAGATTTGTTCCATAGGCTCGGGAGCGGTGGAATCGGCTGTCAAACAAATAGATAGAAGGTTGAAAATTTCGGGAGCTCAATGGTTGAAAAAAATGTCATAACAAGATGCTAAAACTTCGTTGTGCTTACCTCAACGATCTCTTGGCTATTTGAGGCTTTTTCAAAACCGGGATGCTCCCAAGCATGACCGCAGTGAATATAAGATTATAACTAATAACTTATATGCGGTCATGCTTCGCCCTCTTCAAAAACCAGATGCACCCGAAAAAGCGACAATTTTACAGATCCGCACCTTACACATGAGACTAAAGTGTCTCACTCCGCGCAACAATTGTCGTGTAGCAAGAGTTTTTATAAATAATATTAGATAGAGTTGAGAATATAAGTATTGTTAGACTCAAGTATTCAACGGGATAGTTTGTATGGATAATCTCTCCGAGCTTCTCAAAAAAATCAAGAATAAACCTTCAGTCTATTTGGGCAAGGTGTCAATTAGTTGTCTTCAGGCTTTCTTGTCGGGATACAATGTGGCACAGTATCAGCTTGGCGTACCTCTAAAAGAAGAAAACGCTCTAGATGGCTTTCAAGAATGGATACAGAAAAAATTCAATATTGATTCATCTCAATCATGGGCGAATATAATTCTCTTTTTTTCTCAGGATGAGAAAGATGCTTTAAATAGTTTTTTTGAACTATTTGAAGAGTTTTGTCAAAGTAAGAAGGTTGTCGAATCGGGGAAGGTGCACCGACAAGCAACCTACAGAGATTTGAAATAAATTCATAACCGCAGACATCCGCGCTCATCCGCGTGCATCTGCGGTTAAAAATTCCCAAATCTAAGCCATCACCATGCCGCCATCGACATTAAAAACTTGCCCGGTAATATAAGCCGCCGCCGCATCCGCCGCCAAAAACTTCACCATCCCCGCAACTTCCTCAACTTCGCCGTATCTTCCCAGCGGAATGTACTTTAAAATCTCGTCAGATTTGACATCCTTTGTCATATCTGTGGTGATAAAACCCGGTGCAACTGCATTCACAGTAATCGCGCGACTTGCCAATTCTTTCGCCACAGTTTTAGTAAATCCAATGACTCCAGCTTTCGCCGCACTGTAATTAGCTTGTCCGGGATTTCCCATTTGGCCGGCAACCGAAGCAATATTAATAATTCGGCCGCTGCGCTGTTTCAACATGATTTTGCTGACAGCTTTTGTACACAAAAATACGCCGGTGAGATTCAAATCAATCACTGCTTGCCAATCTTCTAGCTTCATCCGCAGCAGCAAAGTATCGCGGGTGATGCCGGCATTGTTCACCAAAATGTCAATTCGTCCCCATTTTTCCATGACATTACTGATGAGTGCATCCACTTGGTCAGTTTTGGAGACATCTGCTGCAAGGGCCACAGCTTCTCCGCCCGCTGCAATAATTTCTGCTACCGCCTCATCAGCCGCAGCGCTTGAACTGGCATAGTTCACGGCGACTTTAGCGCCTTCTGCTGCGAATGCTAAAGCGCAAGCCCGCCCAATTCCCCGCGACGCACCGGTGACAACGGCAACTTGTCCCTGCAATCGCTGATATGTCTCTGGCAATAATTCCATAATTCTGTCCTCAAAATCTATGCTCACAGAATTCTGCCTTAAAATCGATCCAGAACCAAAAAAATTTATACTGACTTATTGAGTTCAGTTGTCACAATTCCCTACTCGTTAAGCCTTCGGGTATAATGGGCGTCCCTTTACCACATTTTTAAGATGGCAGTTCAAAAACAGTTCAACAGTTTTGAAGAGTTACTATCGAGCTCTGATTTGCCTGTACTGGTAGATTTTTATGCTACTTGGTGCGGGCCTTGTCAGATGATGGTGCCGATTTTGGAGCAGGTGAGCGGTCAGACGAAAGATAAGCTCATGGTTGTTAAGATTGATACGGATAAGTACGAGCAGTTGGCGTCGCAGTTTCACATTTATGCTTTGCCGACTTTGGTGCTGTTCAAAAATGGTGTTGAGGTCGATCGCATTGAGGGAGTATTGCAACCGGCGCAGTTGATCGATCGACTGCAACCTCATTTGTAGGTTGGTAGTCAGGACTTCACTTTTATCTGAAAGGACTAAAGTCCTTACTACCAACGAGGAAGTTAGGTTCGTAGTAAGGACTTTAGTCCTCTTTTGGAAGGACTAAAGTCCTCACTACAAACCAATTGTGCATTTTTGTCTTATGAAAACTCCCAGTCACGCGATTATCAATCTCGCCATTCTTGGTAGAGCCCAGCAATCTGAATTTAACTTGCCGATCGTTATCGGCGGAATCTTACCCGATATCCCGATATTTTTATTTTACTTTTGGGCGAAGTACATTGCTCGCTTGCCGGAAGCTACAATTTGGTCAAAAGCATATTACGAGCCTGTTGTCCAGAATATTGTGGCTTTGTTTCATTCTATCCCCCTAGCTGCGATCGGCTGGGTAATTGCTTATTATTTTGGCTGGCAAAGCGTGCAAATTTTGTTTCTGAGCATGATTCTGCACTCTTTGGGAGATTTGCCAGTGCATAATGATGATGCTCACAGGCACTTTTTTCCGTTCAGCAATTACCGTTTTATCAGTCCTATTTCTTATTGGGATAGGAAGCACTACGGGTCAATTGTTTCTTTGGTTGAAATGCTGTTAGTGCTGCTGTCAACTTATCGCGTTTTTGGTTTGGTTAATTCTTATGTTGGTAAGATATTGTTGATTTTGGTGAATAGTTTTTATTTAATCGGCTCTGTCTCTTTTTACGTTCGTTCTCTAATATCATCTGCTGTCGAGCGACCGCGATAAAATTGGTTTGTAGTGAGGACTTTAGTCCTCTCTCCTGGTCTGAAGAAGGACTAAAGTCCTTACTACAAACTTAATATACTTTCTCTATCTTAATTATTCTGCTGCAATTACTATTTTACCCAACTTCTGTAAGGTGCGTCAGCTAATATTTGATTGCTGGTGAATTGAATTATGCTAGCTGACGCACCCTACCAATTACCAATTACCAATTACCAATTACCAATTACCAATTACCAATTACCAATTCCCAATTTCTAATTATTAACTGCGCCGAATATTAAAACAGCACCAATCTTCGCGCTTCCACAGAGTAGCAACAATCCAACCGTGTTGTTCGAGAGTGTCTGCAATTGGTTTAGCTTGTTCGAGCAAAATGCCGCTGAGAACTGCCCAAGTAGTCGGCTTGCTAATGGCGGTGAACTGCGGGATTAAATCAATGATTACTTCGGCTAAAATATTGCACATCAAACCGTCGATCGGGCCGCCCGTCATTTCGATCAGCCGATCGATACTTCCGAGTTCTGCCACCAACTGCTGCGGGTTAACGCGGTTGAGTTGTCGGTTGCTGATGGTCGATCGCACTGCCAAAGGATCTGTATCCAGAGCATAAACTTTTGTGGCGCCCAGCAACACCGCGCCGATCGACAAAATACCCGATCCGCAGCCGATATCAGCAACTACACATTCTTTGTCGTCAAAACCGAGGCGCATTTCCAGCGACTCCAGACAGAGTTGAGTCGTAGCGTGAGCACCCGTACCGAAAGCAACACCGGGATCTAAACGCAAGATTACGCGATCGGTATCAGTCGGTGGGGGAAGCCAAGCCGGATTAATTAAAAAGCGATCGCCCACTTCTTGAGGCTGCCACTGCTGCTTCCAAGTGCTCCCCCAGTCTTCATCTTCTATCAAATCCCACTGCATCGCAGGCAAGGGCAAACCCGCACACAAAGCATCTTGCCGCAGCCACAAAGACAGGGCCGCCAAATCCAACAATCCCGCTTGTTCCTCGGGCAAATAAGCCGACATCAGGCAGGAATTGCTTTTAATCTGAGTGGCAGTTCCCCGACAGTTAAACCGTTCCAGGCGCCAAAAGATGATATCTTCCAGCGCCGGATCGCAAAGAATTCTAATTTCCCACCAGCTATGTGCCATGACTATTTTAGATTTTAGATTTTAGATTTTAGATTCGCCCGTCAGGAACTGGATACTGGGAACTGAAGAGTGAGAAATGACGATTGACTAATAGAAAAATTCCAACTTTTTTGCCAATTAACAATGACCAATCACTTATTACCAATTATTCAGTCCTTGCATCCAAAATCTAAACCCCCCAAATCCTTCAAAGAGTTAGCGTCTAACGATTTTAGATTTTAGATTTTAGATTTTAGATTGTGGGAACCTAAAATCTAAAATCCTTCAAATAGTTACCGTTTAACGATTTTAGATTTTAGATTGTGGGAACCTAAACTCCAAAATCTTTCAAAGAGTTACCGTTTAACGATTTTAGATTTTAGATTGGGGAACCTAAAAAATCTAAAATCCTTTAAAGATTCACCGTGTAAGCATCCCGAATCCCAGGAACTTTCATAATTTCAGCCAATATACCCTCTGGTAGAGGGTCATCAAGGCTCAAAACCATCACTGCATCGCCTCGCACGATTTTACGGCCTACTTGCATACTGGCAATATTGACATTAAAACTGCCCAATTGGGAACCAATTTTTCCAATAATCCCCGGCATATCGCGGTGCAAGGTAAACAGCATATGGTGCGTCGGGCAAACGTTGACTGGGAAATCGTCAACGCTGGTAATCCGAATTTCGCTTTCGCCGAGGACTGCACCCGTGACTGTGTGTTCGCCGAGAGTTCCCTTAGCACAGAGGCGTAGAGAGCCTGTGTAGTCGCGAATTGAGGCGTCTCTGGTTTCCACGACGCGAATTCCGCGTTCTTTGGCTTCAATGCTGGCGTTGACGTAGTTAACGCGTTCTCGGAGGGCTTGGGAGAGCAGGCCTTTGAGGGAGGCGACGACTACGGGCTGGCTTTGGTTGCTGGCCAATTCGCCTTGGAGTTGGACGTTGAGGTAATCGACTCGGCCTCCGGCTAGCTGGCTGACGAGGTTGCCGAGGGTTTCGGCGAGTTGCAGGTAGGGTTTGAGTTTTTCGATCGAGTCTGGGTAAATTCCTGGGATGTTAACAGCCGATCGCGCCGGCAGTCCCAACAGCACATCACGAATTTGTTCGGCAACGTCGATCGCCACATTCACCTGAGCTTCAGCCGTAGAAGCTCCCAAGTGAGGCGTCAGCACGATGTTTTGGCCGACATTCCGCAACGGAGAATCAGCTTCCAGCGGCTCATGTTCGTAAACATCGATCGCTGCACCGGCGATCTGGCCTGATTTGATAGCTTCTGCCAGGGCTGCTTCGTCGATGATGCCACCTCTAGCGCAATTAATGATCCTGGCCGTGGGCTTCATCTTTGACAGCACATCAGCGTTAATTAAGTGCAGAGTTTCCGGCGTTTTGGGGATGTGCAGGGTGATGTAGTCGGATTCGCGCATCAACAGTTCGAGCTCTACCAAGCGGCAGCCCAACTGTTCGGCTCTTTCAGTAGAGATGAAGGGATCGTAAGCGAGCAGTTTCATGCCCATTGCTTTGGCTGCGGTGGCGAGGTGGGAGCCGATTTTGCCCAAACCGACGATACCGAGGGTTTTTTTGTAAACTTCTACGCCGATAAAGCGGTTGCGCTCCCATTTACCGCTTTTTACAGAGGCGTTGGCTTCGGGGATGTGGCGGGACATCGAGAGCATCATGGCGATCGCGTGTTCGGCTGCTGCGATCGTGTTGCCTTCGGGGGAGTTGACGACTACAATTCCTTTGCGGGTAGCGGCGGGTACATCGACATTATCTACGCCAACGCCCGCTCTACCGATGATTTTTAGTAGATTTCCGGCTTCAATGATTTCTTTGGTAACTTGGGTGCCAGAACGGATCATTAAAGCATCGTAATCTGGAATAATTCGCACGAGCTCTTCGGCTGAGAGTCCTGTGTTTACGTCAACTTGTGCGACTTGGGAGAGGATGTCAATTCCGGCTTGGTCGATCGGATCGGATACTAGAACTTTAGGCATAGCAAGCAATTGAGTGCAATAGTAAAAATAGCCCTGTTGGCGAGCTCAAAGTTGAGACTTATGACTTAGAGCAGAATCTAACAGCTCAGCTCAAGCTTGCCTTTGTGCAGTTTGAATTGTATCCGTATTCGGTCAAGGTCGGTCATTTTTGCGTGAAATATTTTACCTTTGCGGGCGATCGTCCTGGGCGATCGTCTTAAAAACGCCCAATTGCTTAGCTAGCAAGTCTTTTCAGGCTATAATAAATTCCGGATATTGAAGCCTAACTATCAGGAATTATTTTGATGAATTATCTTATCGCCGTACTGCCCGATCGAATGCAAGCCGAAGCTGCCTATTGCGCCCTCGAAAAAGAAGGCTTACCCATGAAGCAAGTCAGCATTTTGGGACGCGGCTACAAAACTGCTGATGAATTTGGCTTAATCGATCCCAACCAGCAAGCAAAGAAACAAGCTAAACTCATGGCTGTTTGGCTGATACCGTTTGGCTTTATTGCCGGCGTTACCTTCAGCTTGATGACAGAGTTGAAGACTTTTGCATGGGCGGGCGAAATTGGCGATCACGCGATCGGCGGAGTGCTAGGTGCGATCGCGGCCGGAATGGGCAGCGTTTTTGTCGGCGGTGCGGGAGGAATGGCTTTTGGTAGCGGCGATGCTTTGCCCTATCGCAACCGTTTGAATGCGGGCAAATTTTTGATTGCAGTTAAAGGTACTGACGCTTTAACCGAGAAAGCTGCTGATGTTTTGCAGCAGTTTGAACCGGAAAATATGCAAGGTTATACAGAAAGTTAATTGTCATCTGCGTTCATCTGCGTTCATCTGCGGTTAAAACTTCCAAGTTAGTATTATGGCAACCGGTGCAGCGGCTTGTGCAAGCAAATATGTGTGTAGGGGCGAAGCATGACCGCAGAAAATAGGAGATTATAACTAATAACTTATATGCGGTCATGCTTCGCCCTCTTCAAAACCCAGATGCACCCTAGGTAAAAATCTAATATTGACTTGGATTCAAGTTGTGTTACCAGAATATTTGACCTTACTTGATATTTGGAGAAACCGATGGAAATCCCAACGATCGCTTTATCTTCTCCCCTGGAATTAACAATTGATCTAACTGACGAACAATTTTTTAATTTGTGTCAAGAAAACCGAGATTTGAGATTTGAGCGTACTTCTAGTGGAGGATTAATTATTATGTCGCCTACTGGTAGCGAGACTGGTAATCGCAACATTGACTTATCCTATCAACTTCAATCTTGGAGCCGTCAAAATAAACATTTGGGAATTGCGTTTGATTCTTCTAGCGGATTTAAACTGCCAGATGGTACTGATATTTCTCCCGATGCTGCTTGGATTCGGCGCGACAGATGGGATGCTTTAACTCCCGAAGAAAAAGAGAAATTTGCACCAATTTGTCCCGATTTTGTGGTGGAATTGCGATCGACTACCGATTCCCTAGAAAAATTGCGAGCTAAAATGAGATTGTACATGAAAAATGGAGCTCGTTTGGGCTGGTTGCTCGATCGCAAAAATCGGCAAGTAGAAATCTCCCGTCAAGGTAAAGAAGTAGAAATTTTAGATGCACCTCGAACTGTCTCAGGTGAAGATGTACTGCCCGGTTTTGTGTTGGATTTAACTGAGATTTTCTAGATGTGTAAGAAGACTCGGCGTTTGAAACCGCGTCTATACAAGCAAAACCTGCCGACGCAGGTTAAAGACGACTCGGCGGTTGAAACCGCGTCTATACAAGCAAAACCTGCCGACGCAGGTTAAAGACGACTCGGCGGTTGAAACCGCGTCTATACAGGCAAAACCTGCCGACGCAGGTTAAAGATAGCGCGGTAAAATTACGTTATTATCTTTAGTCCCTCTGAGCTCAGACATTGTTTGTATAAACCAGGTTTCAACCGTACTTCCTATTTTTTGACTAACTTATGATATGATACGATGCCAAAGGTTGCGTTTGGTATAACCTATGAAAATCCTCCACGGCACTTGGATTCCTCAAACAGAAGAGAGTTTTGTTCAAGCTGGAACGTTTTATATTTGGGTTGAAACCACTGAAAAGAAAAAACAGCCTGCTAAGGTTCATCCCCGACAATTGGAGACGGCAGAGTTAACAGAGTTTCTAACGAAAGAAGCCGGGATTCAACTGCCACCAGTCAGCAATACAAGTGGGATGGGACTAGAATATGCGATCGCCCCTCGGTACTTTTTACTCCCCACTGCCAATAACCAGCCGTTACCATCTTTAGAGTTAGCGCGATATTTAGAGACAGAATTACCCGAAACATTTGAGTTGGAATATTGGGAAGTCGATTGTGTGCCAATCGCCACCCACACTTTGACTAAAGTATTGAACGATCTGCATTTTTTTGCCCTCTATGATTTAGCAGAAGTTCAGTTCGGTTCAGATTTGCTGTTTTGGTATCACTACACCCAATTTTTTAAGCAAATTGTTCTGAAAGATCATTATATTCCGGCGTTGCGCTATCGAGAAACTGCTCCGATCGCGATCGCACCCATCGAAACATCGGAACCCGCTGAGAAAGCCACGCGCGGGCGCAAGAAAGCGGGTGAAACAAAAACAACCGCAAAGACTGCAAAAGCTCCAAAAACACCTGCCAAAATTGCACCCAGCTTTGAGATTTATCCGGGATGGGAAATTGTTTCAGCGCAGTACGAAACAGAGTTACAACGCTATGTTGAATGGATGCCTTTAGTTTGCGTGTCCGGTTTTCGGAAGATCCAGCTACAAGATACACCAAAGTTCTACGATCGCGAAATGTTGCTGCGTAATTTTTCAGAATGTGCGATCGCCGAAATTGTCACTCAAACCCCCATCCCAGCATCGTTTGAGAATAAAATTGCCGATTCTTTACTGCAAATCTGCCTCAACCAAACACGAAAAATCGCGCGAGTCAGCCTTGAACAATACCGGCAATGGCAAACCTGGCGCGATCGCATTACGCGCAATCAATCTGCTGACTCATTCTCCCTCTGCTTTCAATTACAATCCCCCGAAAACCCCGAACAGCCTTGGGTTTTAGAGTTTCAGGTGGCGGCAAAACAAGACCCATCTCTGCGGGTGCCGTTGCAGGATTACTGGCGATCGCGATCGACTCAACAAAAACAGTTGCAAACACAATTCGGCGACAACTTTGAGCAACATTTGCTGACAAATCTCGGCTACGCTGCGCGGATTTATCCCCTACTTTGGCAGGGGCTAGAAACCGACAAACCCGCTCACATTTCCCTCAACGTAGACGATGCTTTTACCTTCCTCAGCGAGTCCGCTTGGGTATTAGAAGATGCCGGATATAAAGTCATTGTCCCCGCTTGGTGGACGCCGAAGGGACGACAACGGGCAAAGATTCGCCTGCAAGTCAAAGGGAAGGGCAGCAAAAGCGCTGCAATCAAGGGCAAGGGATTGTTTTCGGCAGATTCCTTGGTGGAATATCAGTATGAATTGGCGATCGGAGGCGAACGAGTTAGCGAACAAGAATGGCAGGCGTTAGTTAATAGTAAAACGCCGTTGGTACAGTTCCGAGGACAATGGATGGAACTGGACAAAGATAAAATGCAGGAGATGCTAAATTTTTGGCAAAAACATCGCGAAGAGAATCCCGATGTCAGCTTGATTGACTTTATGAAGTTGACGGCAGAAGGAGAAGCTAGTGAAGATTTGGAGGTAGAGCGCGATCGGGCTTTATCGGATATGTTGGAGAAGCTGCACGATAAGAGTAGGTTAGAGTTAATTGCAGATCCAGTAAGGTTTCAAGGCAAACTCCGGGATTATCAAAAGCGCGGTGTTTCTTGGTTGAGTTATTTGGAAAGTTTGGGATTAAATGGCTGTCTTGCCGACGATATGGGTTTGGGTAAATCGGCGCAGGTAATTGCTCGATTATTGCAAGAAAGAGAAGTTTTATCCACTAGCAAAGAGACGGAACAAGGAACGGAAAAGAAGACAAAAAAAGGGACAGAAAATCAGATTTTACCCACGCTGCTAATTGCGCCCACTTCCGTAGTCGGCAACTGGCAGAAGGAAATGGAAAAATTTGCTCCAGAATTGCGATCGCTGATTCACCACGGCCCTCAACGTTTGCAAGATGCCAAAGCATTTAAAGCCGCCGTCCAAGATTGTGATATGTTGATTACTTCCTTTACCTTGGCGCGAAAAGATGAGAAGCTGTTGAGCAGCGTAGCGTGGCATCGGCTGGTAATTGATGAAGCGCAGAATATTAAAAATCCGAAAGCGGCGCAAACCAAGGCGATTTTAAAGTTACCCGCTACCCATCGACTAGCATTGACTGGAACACCTGTAGAAAATCGCTTGTTGGATTTATGGTCAATTTTTAATTTCCTCAATCCCGGATATTTGGGAAAAGAGGCGCAGTTTCGGAAAATGTTTGAATTACCGATTCAAAAACATGGGAGTCGCACGCAATCAGCCGCGCTCAAAAAATTAGTAGAACCTTTTATCCTGCGCCGTCTGAAAACCGATAAGTCCATTATTCAGGATCTCCCCGACAAAGTTGAGCAAAAGCTCTACTGCAATCTCACCCGCGAGCAAGCTTCGCTTTATGAAGCCATTGTCAAAGAGATAGAGGAAGAAATTGATGCGGCTGAAGGAATGAAGCGTAAGGGGATGATTTTGGCGACGCTGCTGAAGTTGAAGCAAATTTGCAATCATCCCCGCCAGTTTTTGCAGGATGAAAGTGAGTTTACACCAGAGCGATCGCACAAACTGGAACGGCTGATCGAGATGATTGAGGAAGTCAAAGCCGAAGGCGAAAGTTTATTGGTGTTTACGCAGTTTACCGAATTGGGAAGCGCTTTAGAAAAATACATCAAACACACGCTACATTACAACACTTATTACATCCACGGGGGAACGAGTCGCGAAAAACGGGAACGGATGATTTCAGAGTTTCAAGATCCAGAATCAGAACCTTCGGTATTTATTCTATCACTGAAGGCCGGCGGTGTGGGAATTACCCTGACAAAAGCCAATCATGTATTTCATTTCGATCGCTGGTGGAATCCGGCGGTGGAAGATCAGGCGACGGATCGGGCGTTTCGGATTGGACAGGAAAAAAATGTGTTTGTGCATAAGTTTGTGGCAATTGGCACTTTGGAAGAAAAGATTGACCAAATGATTGAGGACAAAAAGAAATTGGCAGGTTCAATTATTGGTGCTGATGAATCGTGGCTGACTGAGTTGGATAATGAGGCATTTAAGAAGTTAATTAGGCTCAATAAAAATGCAGTTTTAGATTAGGATAAAATCAAAAATATGTCACAATTTACTCGGACTTGGTGGGGCAATAAATTTATCGATGGGCTGGAAAGATTTACCGATTCTGGGCGTCTCGGGCGGGGACGTTCCTATGCACGGAATGGTAAGGTAAAGAGCTTTAAAATGAATGATGGCTTAGTGATGGCAGAAGTAAGAGGTTCGGTTAATCCTTATTTTGGGGTTTATAAGGAGCCGCTGTACAAAACTAAAATTGAGTTTGAGCCGATTAGTCAGGAAAAGTGGAAATTGGCGATCGCCCAAATGGCATCAAAAGCCAGCTTCATTTCCCGCTTGCTGCTCAACGAAATGCCCGACAACATTGAAAACGCTTTCTCACCCCTCGGATTGCACCTGTTACCCAGCAGCCGTGAGGACTTTAAAACCACTTGCTCTTGCCCAGACTATAGCAATCCCTGCAAACATATTGCCGGAGTCTATTATCTGGTGGCGGCCGAATTGGACAAAGATCCATTTTTGCTGTTTGAATTACGGGGGCTTTCTAAGGAAGTGCTGCACCGCGAATTGGCAAAAACGCCTTTGGGCTTGGCGCTTTCTGCCGAGTTGACGGCGGATGCAGCGGCCCCTGTGGCGGTGAATTCCTATTACACGCAGGCGATCGCCAATGAAGCGCAAACTGTCAGCCTGAGAGAGTTTTGGCACGGTGCGAAGCGGTTGCCGCAGACGATTGATGTGGGGGTGCAAAGTGGCGTAAGTGCGATCGTGGTGAAAAAGCAGGGAGATTTTCCGCCGTTTTGGCATAAAGATGGTTCATTTATTGAGGCGATGGAAGAGCTGTATATGCGGGTGAAAACGAAGAATAAATTGTAAAATTTGACAATGCGCGATTGCTGATTAACATCATGTCCGGTAGCGCAATAAACAAGGTTCGTAGTGCGGACTTCAGTCCGCTCTTAAAATGCGGACTGAAGTCCGCACTACCAACCATTTTTGTTAAGGTAATCGACCGGAAATGATATGAATTAACTTCTACAGAAAGACTCAAAGGCGCAAAAAATCTGTTTTCGGCAAAGACTAAAAAATGTATATTCATACTCAAGTTCAGTAATGCAAAATCTGTTAACTACTCTAGAGCGCGTGCCGAATAAGCTGCTGCAAAAAATTGGCAGCCGACAAGTCTGAACATCGCTCCGTATAGTTGGGATTTTGTGCAGCCTGTTCGCGATTTGTCACTAAAAAACAAGCAGCCGTGAAATGCCTTTCCCGCACCATCTTCTGACAAAAAAGTTCGTAGCGTTGAGCATAGCTTGCTCCTCTAAACTCCGGCAAAACCGCGAAATGCGGTTCGGCAACCTGCACCGATGCGCGCGAGGCCGGACTGTCTTCTAAAACAAACAGATATCCTAACCACGGTGGCGCAGGTGCTTCGCCAAACACTCCTTCCCGGTAAGCTGTCCAGATGTCGAGAGCCGCCCCCATTGCTTCTTCTGTGCGGTTGTTGAAGTTATTGCCAAAGCTGCCAACCTGACTTTTCAACTCGATGACTACCTTGAGTTGCCGCTTTTCTGGGTCTAAAACTAGAAAATCATACATCTTCGTCGGCCGAAAAAAGCCCGGTATGACAGTTAGGCTTTTCTTAACGTGGATGTGGTTTTGGGGAACACCCGCAGCCAGCAGGAAATTCGTCAGGGTGAGGATGAAACCGTCCATCTGTTTGCCTCCTGTCACCGCGCTACGATCGCCTCGATCTACTTTGCCTGCTAGCACCTGGGCTTGTGCTTGAGCAATTCGGGTATCCCAGAAGCCCTGCACCGCTTCCCGGAACACATCATTGGGGATGATGGGCGACTGTCCGGTCATTCGACAACCTCCGCCATCAATCCCTCATAGACTACGCGCAAGCCATAGGTTTCTTGCATCCGTTTCAGCGCCATTTGATGGTAATTTGGCTCAACATCTACCCCAATACTGTTGCGTCCCCAGTTGGCCGCGGCGACGCAAGTTGTGCCCGTCCCCATAAACGGGTCAAGTACCGTGTCCCCCGCAAACGAAAACATCCGCACCAGCCTTTCTGCTAGTTCCAAAGGATACGGGGCGGGGTGTTGCTTGGTGGAAGCGCCTTTGATATCCTGCCAAATTTGTTGAAACCACTGCCGGTGCAGAGTTTCCGGTATTACGGACAATACCCGTGCTGTCAGGCTGGGACTGCGGTAGCCACCCGGTTTGCGCTGCATTAGGATAAATTCGATGTCATTTTTGATGACACCTCCGGGCTCGTAGGGTTTACCGAGAAAACTGGTGCCATTTCCTGCTGATTCTAGGGAAGCATTGGCGATTTTGTACCAGATAATCGGTGCGAGGTTATCAAATCCCAGATGGCGGCAGTTTTCCTGAATGCTGGCGTGCAGGGGAAATACCATGTGTCTGCCAAAACGCCGGCGCGCAACACAGACATCGCCCACCACAATCACCAGCCGTCCGCCGGGGACTAAAACGCGCCATATTTGCTCCCATACTCGATCGAGCTCTTGCAAAAACTGTTCGTAGTCTGCTATTTCCCCAAGCTGGTTTGGGTTTTTAAGATATTCTTTTAAATTCCAGTACGGGGGTGATGTGACTACCAGATGCACGCTTTCATCGGGAATATGTGTCAAGTTTCGGCTATCGCCCTGTAGCAGGGAATGGAAAGATGGCAACCCCTGCACCCGATGTTGAATTTCCTGGATCAACGCTGCATTTTTGCTAATAGCAGGAATGGCGCGCTGTTCGTCTGCTGCTAGTAATGTCGCTGCTTCCTCGGGTACAAGGGTTTTATCCTGTAGCGCTTGTTTCAACGGTTCGGCTAATTCGTGAGACAGAAACCGCGTTGAAATATTAACCTTGCTTAAACTCGAAGACTTCATACATTTGGTCGAACAATCATGTTCATCATATCAGCTTTAGCAGCAATAAAAATTATCATATCCTGAAGAAAAACCAAACCTACTGTTGCAGAAATTCTCTAAATTAGGAGAAATTTCCCTTCGAGCTATGGATTTGAGTGCGGGATGAAGCTTGACTGAGCATCCCAAAATCCCCGTGCTTGGAAATCGGCGACTGGTACCAGCAACATAAGTCGAAACTGTCCGGATCGCCATTACCTATCTGCGAACTATGATTGTATCAAGGTCTCTTAGACCGTCACAAAACTTAGTTCATCCCATCCTCGTTTTATGGTAATTTTTACCTATATGTTACTAAAAAACAAGGGTAAAATTTGATAAATGGTGAAAATCATGAAACCTTCCCTTCCCCAAGACGATGCGAATAAACAAAAGCGCAGCGATTTCTTAAGTCGCGAGCAACAAGCTTACCAGTTTGACTATAACAGTTTATCACCTTTGGCATTATTGAAAACCGTGCCAGCGAATGAGAATTTTTCAAGCGATTATATTGGAGAACGCATAATAGCAACCTCTGAACTTGCTGTAAATATGTTGGCAGTTAAGGCGAGATCTTTTCTAGATCCTCTCGACGAACTCCAAGATTATGAAGACTTCTTTCCCGTACTGCGGTTGCCTCAAGTTGCCAAGACTTACCAAACCGATCGCTCTTTTGCCGAACAGCGGTTGTCTGGGGCAAATCCGATGGTACTTCGTCTCTTAAGTGCCACCGATCCTCGGGCAGAAATCATCACAAAACTGGACAGCAAGCAGCCATTATTGGAACTCCCCAAACTGTTACGGGAAAAAAGTATTTACATTGCCGACTACACAGGTACAGATCCAAACTATCGCGCACCTTCTCGAATTCAGGGAGGCACCTACGAAAAGGGCAGGAAATACTTGCCGAAACCTCGTGCTTTCTTCGCTTGGCGGTGGACTGGAGTGCGCGATCGCGGTGAACTGGTACCCATTGCGATCCAACTAGACCCCAAACCGGGCAGCCGTGTCTACACGCCGTCTGATCCGCCACTCAATTGGTTATTTGCCAAACTCTGCGTGCAAGTAGCAGATGCCAATCACCACGAAATGAGTTCGCATTTAGGTCGAACCCATCTAGTTATGGAACCAATTGCGATCGTCACAGCGCGACAGTTAGCTGAAAATCATCCCCTCAGCTTATTGCTCAAACCCCACTTTCGCTTCATGTTGACCAACAACAATCTCGCACGCAACCAGTTGATCGCCCCTGGAGGTCCCGTCGATGAGTTGCTGGCAGGAACCTTGCCAGAGACAATAGAGATAGGTAGAGAAGCCTGCACTAACTGGAGTCTGGATCAATTTGCCTTCCCAACCGAACTCAAAAATCGCGGAATGGACAACACAACTCAACTACCTCACTACCCTTACCGAGATGATGGATTGCTGCTGTGGAACGCGATTAAAACCTTTGTCTCCGGCTATCTCAAATACTTTTACCCGACAAAGCAGAAACTTACCGATGATACCGAACTGCAACGCTGGGCCCAAGAATTATCATCGGAGAAAGGGGGTAAAGTCAAAGGAATGCCACAGCGCATTGAGGATGTTGAACAATTGATTGATATTGTCACAACAGTGATTTTTACCTGCGGGCCGCAGCATTCTGCTGTGAATTATACCCAGCATCAATACATGAGTTTTGCTGCCAATATGCCTTTGGCTGCCTACCGCGATATTCCGGCGATTAACAAGTCAGAGACTCCCGAAGTAATTACGGAAATGAAAATTTTACAGTTGCTTCCGCCCTACAAAAAAACTGCCGAACAACTGCAAATTTTGTTTACTCTGTCAGCTTATAAATACGATCGTTTGGGTTATTATGATAAATCTTTCCGAGAACTCTATCGTGCCACCTTCGACGAAGTTTTTGAAGGTACTCCGATCCAACAGTTAGTCAGACAGTTCCAGCAAGATTTGAATGTGGCAGAACAGAAGATAGATCTGAACAATAAAAAGCGATTAGTGCCATATATTGCTCTCAAACCTTCTTTAGTGATCAATAGCATCAGTATCTAATACCTAATTCGCGTGAAAAACCGCTGCTAAAATTCAGTAATTTTTCACTATAAGCTCAATCTTCCGACATCATATAACTATCTAAAATCCGTAGGTGTGCACTGCATACCTACGGATTTTTGACATCGTTAAATTAGCGCTTATATTCTTCGATAATACTGCTATTTACCGACATTTTTCCCAACGAATCAGTGAAGGTGACTTCATCTTTATAATGCCGGGGCGTTTCCATCAGCAACCGCCAAGCTTCCCCAGCATCGATTAAATTCATTCGATTGGGATAGTGAACGTTTAACAACTCTTGCACCATCGGGTAATAGTTGGAGTTCATGCTAGGGAAAATGTGGTGTTCTGTATGGTAAGAGAAATTTAAGTGCAGCAGGTCAAATATTTTAGGAACCCGCAGGGAAGTAGTATTGATCAGCGGGTCATTAATGTTGGTCATCCGGCAACCCATGTGGTTGGTATAGATGTAAAACATTGTGCCTGCGTGACCCAGTGCGATCGGCAAAATGTAGGCAAGAGCAACTTTAATCGGGTTAAAGTCTAGGTAAAACAAGATCCCTAGATGGATTCCCAAGATTCCGAGAGATTCCAAGGCGATCGTCAATCGATCTTTCGGACTAACGGTAAACGCAGCGGGCACGTAATCCACAGATTTATCGTTGAATAACAATACCGATGACACGTTGCGGAAATTGTGCACCAACCACGATCCAGCCATGCCTACAATGAACCACAGGGGACTGACTTCCACCGACGGTACAAATAGATTTTGAATCCATTTTCCCCAAGTATCCGGTTGCTGGAACAGGTAATTGCGATCGGGGTCTGCTAAGGAATTGGTGGTACTATGGTGTACGAGGTTGTGCAGCGATTTCCACTGAGTAGGTGGCATCAATAGCATACTTAGGCCTAAAAAGGCGATCGAATAAGTCAGCCGGGATTTTTTCTGAACGCTGCCGTGCATCAGATCGTGGGAGCTAAATAGCAAAACTATGATACTATTGCCCATAATCGCAGCCAAAGGCAAGTAAAGCCCTAAAAGGTAGACAGGCCAGCGATCGAGGTAGTCAGCAATTCCCCATCCCAGCAATAAAATTCCCAGATTGATTAACAGGATTGTTAATTTGCTAGGATCTGGTTCAAAAGCATTTGGTGGCAGCAGCGGACGCAATTTTTTAACATAAGCCGATTGGTGAATTAGCGTTTCGCGATCGACAGTCTCGTCTAAAGAAATGAGCATTTTTTCTGAATTCATTGTTTGCTAATCACACCAAAATGTTAGTCAGATTGTTTTTTTGACATTTATTAGTATATCATATTTGCCGATAAATTGGTTTCATTAAATCATTTTGTGATGATGTTTATATGTGCGATATAGACAATTTTAAAATCATATTTGGTGTAAAAAACTGCCCAATATCTCCGCTTCGCTTCGGCCAATGCCCATGAGTACCTCATATTTATGAGAAAGGCTATATACCAATACGGTTTACTGATATAGCGCCCTGGGGTAAAATCCTCTGAAAAATAGATACGGAGATTGCTTTCATAAAAGATCGCAAAAGCTAACGTTCCTATCTTCGGACAATCTTAAGTAAACCATATTGGGCTATATATACTTAAATTAATACCTATTTAAAAAAATATTGATATCAATTATTATTGATTGTCGATAAATTATCTGTCATTTGCATAACTCCGGCTGGAAACCATACTGTGCCCTTGGCATAAAGATGAGATGCTATAATTTCGGTAGTAGCAATATTTTGTATATAGCGGATCAAGCGAAAGATGGGTACGTTGTTGGGAAGAAGGCCCTATACGTTTAAGCGGTTATGTAAGCTATAGCGGATCAAGCGAAAGATTCGCGGACGTTGTTGGGAAGAAGGCCCTCTTAATTTCAGTGGTTATATAACCTGTCAGTCATACCTCACCTTTTTGAGAAAGGCTATATCATTCATACCTCATCTTTTTGAGAACGGCTATAATTGGTATAAATTCAACAGGAAAACTGCCAAAGATAACTCAGTTAAAATTCTCCGTTACCTTGAACAATTTCTTTAATTGTTGTCAGCGTATCTAGCCCTATCAATCCCCGACGATAGCCTTTTTGGTTGGACATTCCCAGAAAAATTGCATCTCCCCGATTTTGATAGCGCCAAAACCGAGGGGAGGCATTAATAAAAGTTGAGGCGCTGTTCACATCCAGAGCAAATTGGCGGCTTTCTAAATAAGATTCAGTGGCGATCGCGTCAGCGTGGCCGCTGCTGTAGCGGTTAATCCAGCCGATCGCAATTTCCAAACTATCAACAACTTTAAACGCGATGGTTTTGTTTAAATACGGTTGAGTCCACTCGTAGGGTTCCGCCAGCTTCAAGTCTGGGAAATCTGCGACAAGATCCGCATCTGCGGTAATTTGAAAGCCTTTTTCTTTTAAACTGTTCCACAGCCTGACTAAGGAAGAATGCTTTTGGTTGCGATCGATCAATACTTTCTCGATCGCGTTTACCGGATCGGGCACACTTTGATGGCTGTCCAAAATCATCCACCTTGCCATCTCCAAGCTACCAGTCGGCGACCAATAAAGGTAACAATTGCCCATTGCCGATCGCAACACCGGTGCTGTACAAAGCCTCACCACTTGCTGTACCAAACTCGGCCTGCCGTAGGGAATAATTAAATTGAGATATTGGTCTTGAGTGACCAAATCGCGGATCGAAGCGCCCCGATCCGGTGGCAATACCTGCAAACATCCTGACGGCAAACCGACCTCATCGATCGCCGAAACCAAAGCTTCTCCAATTACAGCATTAGTTTGCCAGCTTTCGCTGCCACCTTTGAGAATCAAGCTGTTAGCGCTTTTGAGACACAAACCGGCCGCGATCGCCCCCAACTCGGGAAACGCCTCGTAAATGAGCGCGATCGCCCCCAGCGGCAACGATTGACAGTACACCTGACAGCGATCGACTTGATAAGAAGCATTGATCACCCTGCCAATTGGATCTGGCATTTCCCCCAAGCGTTGCAAAATTTGGACAGTTGTCTTGATCCGTTCCGGCGTCAGCTTCAGCCAGTCCACAATCAAGTCGGGAATCGCCATGTCGCGACTCGCTTCTAAATCCAGAGTATTGGCTTCTAAAATGTCATTTTGTCGGCGTTTGAGTGCGATCGCCATTGCCTGCAAAGCGGCAGCGCGATCCGTACTTTTGGTTGCCGCCAATTCCAAAGAAGCCTGATAAGCGCGGCGGGCGACATTGGCCCCCTCTGATGAATGACTAAAATCCTCTATTATCATTTAACTAACGCCTGTAAGCCAGCCATACCATTAGCGCCGGCAGCATTGCTAACAGCACAGCGACCATTGCCCACAGAATAATATTCGGGCCCGGAGAGTGCAGCGCCAGGGGCAACCAAATCAATAGCGGCACCAAAATCATCCCCAGGGCCAGCGGCAAGTAGTGCGCCTTCAAACCCGGATGTGCCCTGTGCCACTGGTGCCCCGTCCACCGCCAAGCCTGCTTGTAAGGATAGTTCGTTGATAGTTGCTCGATGACGTGTCCGTTTTCCTCCAATACAAATATTTGCTGACAGCGGTTGCAGCCAAAGGCTTCTGTCAGCGTTATGGGTACGAGACGGCCGCGGCGCCGGCAAGGGCACGGGTACTCATCGTTTAAGTCAATTTTGGGAGCTTTTTGAGATGGCACGAGCGATCGGATAAAAAAAGCGTTTTTGCAAAAATAATCGTTAACATATCCATTTAATCAAACTTTTGATACTCCCGAACCCGAGTCATAGACGGGGATTCTTGAATAGTCCAAAGTCGGGCTTGTCTTCGGCGTTATCAAGCCACCGCTACTAACTCAGTTTGAATTTCTTCAAACATTCCGTATACTTTTGTTTTTTTTTATTTCGTCCTGCCATCACTAGCCAACAGGTACGGTAGGCTCAACATCCTGCCATTATTCGCAATGAGAGCTGTTTCGGATATGGGCCGAATATGCCCGTTGCAGGGATTGCTCCCAACTCAGGATGTTTCAACACGCAGGTGGTTATTCTTACTCGATATTTTTGATGATAACATCAACTTTTGATTAACTCTGTAAAAAATACCTAAAGAAATCTTCAAGACGGTTGAAACCGCTATCGAATTTCCCCATACCTAAAGTCAGGAGCTTGAGTCTCGCTTCCCGGTCAATTCTCCCCAGTCGAGGCTTTTAACTGCCTGTTCCGATCGCCCGCCCGATCGGCTATTGTGACTTGCCAGTTATCCAATCAATTTTACCACTAACTTAGGTGTTTTCAACAACCGTTAGGAGTATATGCGATATCTTCTCGCTATACTTTCCGGCTTAGTCTTCCTGGTTTTCTTGATTTTTAAAAGCGGGTGACGCGATTCGAACGCGCGACATTCACCTTGGCAAGGTGACGCTCTACCACTGAGCTACACCCGCATTTGCTGCGGTATTAATAATATTGCCTCACTGCTCGGAATTTGTCAAGTGTTTTTTGTAAGTTTTTTTCATAAACTCGCTGGGGCGCACCCGAATGCCTCACCCCGCCTGAAATTGCAGCAAGCAGATTGTTAAAAAAATCAGTAATTGCAGTGCTTTTGACCGCGATCCGCCGAGGGCAAAGCTACAATCAAGCTGCAATTGTGGGAGAACACTGCTCATGTCAGACTTAAATCGCGGAATCATGAAGTTCAAGGGAGCTGACAGCCCGATCGCGATCGCCATTTCAGCGATCGTCATTGCTGGAGGCATCGCCGTCTTAATCTGGTGGGCGCTGCAATCAGCCTACGCCTTCAGCTAACAGACTGCTCAAACCTAAAAATTAGAAAGCTTTTGTCAGAAGACAGAATTTAAGCAAATTCTGTCTTCTGTATTTTTTTGCCCTTAGACAGCACTTGCCAAACAGTTGTACGGTGCTTATCCTGGTCTTGATAACGGTTTCAAACTCGTAACTTAGTTAATATGCGATCGACTGTCTTAACCGTAGCTCTTCTGTGTTTAGCCACCCCTGCTTTTGCTACCACCTGCGAAGAAAGCTTCCAAAAAAAGGGAGACTTTTTCAATGGCGCTGCATTTTCGGCGCGCGTTCAGGTTGAAGGGTTAACGGTAGAAAAAGCATTTTCCCAATTGCGACCCATTTTAGCTCGCGAGGGCATCAAGACTGTTAGCACTGATGTAAGTATGGGTACCATGAAAGCGGAAAATCCCGCAACCGCATTTCAGCGTGCTTTGCCGATCGATGTATTTGCCTCACAGGATGGCAACCTGTTAAATGTAGAGTTGACACTCTCAGGCCTGAAGGCGCTGAGATTCTGCGGACAAAGCAGCTTTAGGTAGCACCCAAAGTTTTACTCTCGCTACGGTGGTCAAGCACCGTCTACACAGTCGGTCAAGTTTTACACCTAACTTACTGGCTACTTTGATAGAGTCGAGGGAATAATTACTCATTCCCCCTCTCCTTCAAAACCGTACTTGTGACTTTCACCACATACGGCTCCTCAATGACCTGGCTC